>OMSP01000198.1 GCA_900313775.1 uncultured Eubacteriales bacterium | reverse complement strand
TGGCCCACAAAGTCGCGGCAGATACACAGATAAACGGCAGCAGCAGACAGACAAGGAGAGTCCAGAAGCTGAACTTTCCTTCCAGATTCAGATTGTTTCCGCCGGACCGGTAGACATACCAGACAGCTCGCGGGATAAGGACTGTGCCGAGGATGTAGCCGACAGCACCTCCCAACAGGGCAGTCAGCCCCACGGGGATCCCGCTGCTGGCCGTAATCTGCGTCCTGGACATACCCATGCTGCGCAGAGTGCCGATCGTCCGGCGCCTGCGCCTGATCCAGTAAGCGGTCAGAGCGGCACAGCCGAGAGAGCCGGTGATCAGGAAAAGCGCCGGGAATATCCTGTCCAGCTGATCGAGGAGCTTGAAATCATTTTCAAAAGTCGTATAGGATTCATCCGCGCTCCGCTCCATGACAGCAGTCGTCGGATCCTTGATACTGTCGAGCTTGATCCGGGCGTCATTGACCCTCTTCTGCGGTTCGACCAGGATCTTACTATGCTTGGCTTCAGCCTTGTTGTAAGCGGCTATCTTTTTGTTGTACTTATTGCTAGCCTCATCGATGGCGTACATCCGCTGTTTGAGCTCTTCCCTGCCGGTCTTAAGATCTTCCTTGGCCTGCTTGTAGTCCTCTTTGGCCTGTTCGTACTCCTCTTTTCTCTGCTTCTTCTTTTTCTCGTTCTTTGTATTGCTGTATTTTTCTCTGGCTTCATCGATGGCATCTTTGAGATCTTCGAGATCCTTCTCCATCTGATCCAGCCGTTCCTCCTCCGTACTGATATTGCTGGAGATCGAATCCAGCTGCGCTTTCGCCTTCTCCATTTCACGCTTGGCCGGAGCCAGCCTTTTCTTGACCTCTTTCTTCTTTTGAGCCAGTTCATCCTGAGCGGCTTTGAGCTCTGCTTCCGCCGCGTTTCTCATTCTTTCCGCCTGTGCCTGCGCCGTGGTCTGCACCGCCTGCTGCCAGTTCTCCCTCTGCGCATCCATCATCTCTTTATAGGCATCAGACATAAACCTCGTGCGGTCCGCCAGCTTGACATCGACCTCCGCCGCAAGCGCTCCCGCAAAGGCCTCCCGGTCTGTCACGATAAACCCTGTGACCTTTCCGCTGCCGATATGTGTCTCCCCGCGTTCGGATGTCGTATACAGAGGTGAGTCGGCCAGGCCGACCACCTTGAATTCCCGGATCTTGAATTCCTTCAAGCTTTCTTCTGTGTTCTGTTCTGAGAATTTGATCGTGTCACCGACCTTGATCCCCTTGTGATGCGATGCGTCCACCAGGCACTCTCCGGGTCCGTCCGGCAGCTGTCCTTCTGTCAGGCTTACTTTATTGACACGCCCCGGCAGCGAGTGTACCCGGTAGACGGGCGGTAATTCCATACCGGGGACGTCGATCAGAATATCTGCCTGCCAGACTCCCTCGGCGGCCAGAACGCGTTCCATTTTGCTGATCTCTTCTATGGAGGTGTCATCCCAACTGAGACTGGAGGTCAGTCGGTAGTCATAGACTTGTGATTCCTGATAAAACTCATTGACCGTATTGACAAAATCGGGAGCAGCCATATGGATGCCGGCAAAGACACCGGCACCGAGCGCTGCCATCACAAAGATCGCAAAAAACCGACGGAAGGTCTTTTTGATCTCCCTGACGGTCATGCGCAGAACAGTTTTCGCTTCTCCGCTTTTCACCACGCGATATCCTCGATCTCTTTTCTGTTCTTGTTGAGGTATTTGCGATTGACGCGGCCGTCCCTGAGTCTGACGACACGGTCAGCCATTTCAGCGACTGTCTCGTTGGCCGTGGCCAACAGGATCGTTTTTCCGGTCTCCGCGCAGATCTCATAGAGGGTGTTCAGTATGTCCTTCCCCTCCTCGCAGTTCAGCCGCATAAGCGGTTCATCCAACAGGATCATCCTCGAATGCTTGACCATCGCGCGGGCGATCGCGGCCTTCTTGCGCTGTGCCGGTGTGAGCTGTGCCGGGAACTGATTGGCCATATCCTCCAGATCGACGTTTTCCAGCGCACGCGCAGGATCAAACGGACG
>OMSP01000135.1 GCA_900313775.1 uncultured Eubacteriales bacterium | reverse complement strand
GCGCGTTCATAGTAGCTGACACCACTGATACGGCGGTTGAATATCACCAGTCCGACAAAACCCAGCGCCGCTCCGAAGCCGAGAGCCATACCTCTGACATTGACAGCCTCCATACCGCCCGAGAGCACGCCGGAAACAAACACCATACCGAGGAGTGCTGCGAAGACGCAGGCGATCTTTCCGGCACTTGTCCTCTCGTGAAGCAAAAACGGAGCGACAGCGATCACGATGATCGGCGCCATATAATTGCAGAGACTCGCAAGGGCTACTGTCGTATGCCGATAGGCAGCAAACAGAAAGACCCAGTTGAGTCCCAGACAGATGCCGGATGCAATCAGCGGCCACAGACATGTCCTGAGGTGATCTCTGTCGACGCGAATATGCCGCAGTTTCATGATCACAAGGATCGTCAATGTGCCGAGCGCCGCACGGCAAACGACCACTACATCTGTCGGCAGCGTCACCAGACGCAGAAAACCGCCGATCGTTCCGTATAAGAATATAGCCAGCAAGAATCTCAGTTTGACTCTAAGCATAGTTTAATCCGCAAGCATCCTTCCTAACATCATGATCAACCATACAAGAATAAGTAAGACCGTCATCGCATACAGATATGCAGTCTCATTGCGCACGAGAGCAGCCAGACCCGTCGCTGCCAGCGCGGTAACGATCCAGACTGCTATCAATCCCAGCACACACAGCGCCACAAAGGACACCGCTGTTGTCTGCCCTGACAATGCCAAAGATGCCGGCAGGGCGAGGATCATCAAAAGAGTTACCGGCGCCGCTCCGGCCAAAGCATAACTGATCAGATAACCCGCCTTCTCCGGCGTCCTCATCACCGGAGAGATCCCGCGGTATACATCGCTGTAGCGCTCTCTTCCCATCGCGAACGCAGCCGCCATGACAAGGAGCACAGCCATCATCAAACGACCACCGGCCGCCTTATCTTTCTTCTCGGGCACATCTGCGCTGTCTGCGGACACATCATCCCAGATCACCCGGAAGATCTCATCACTGTCTTTATAATACGCCTGTCTCTCCAGAAGTTTCTCAGCCAGCGCATCGTCATGCTTTTTGAAAACCTTGGGATCATCTGACATCTCGATCAGCATCTGCTCTGATTTGACTCTGAGCACCGCAGCATAGACCTCTTCCTTCGCGATAAGCCCTCTCTGAGTTGAAGGCGTGTGATAATAGGTGATAGCCGGCTCTCCCGTCTCCTCCAAGACAGTCTGATCCAGGTCTTCTCCGAGAAGAAACGCGCAGTCAAGTCTCCCCTTGAGGACATCTTTTCTCATTTCCTCTCCGCTGCTGTAACGTCGGTACAGTTCTTTTTTCTTCCCTTGCAGACAGTCTGAAACAATCGCCTCGGAACATCTTCCCCCGCCGGTCATAATGCCGATCGGCGCGATCTCATTGCCACGCCAGAAGAAATGGCTCATTACAGCCAGCATCACCATTGCCGCTGCAGCAAAGATCCAGGTTCCCGGCAGACGCCACATGCGCTTGAATTGTATCGGCAGCCAGCGCTTCATGATGCGCCTCCTCTGTCACGTAATCTTCCGACATAGAATGCCGCACCGCAAAGCACCAGTGCCGTCACCAGTATCCACCATCCGCTGAACACTGCTGAAGCGCCCGAACCAATGAGATCGGACAGATATCTGTGCCATCCTGCAAACGGCAGGATGCGCATACAGGCAGCAATGGCAGAAGGCATCTGACCGATCGGAACGATACCTCCGGCCAGGATCACCATAGCCACCGTGCAGATCAGATAAATGAATGCAGAGGCAGGTCCTCTTGCCACACTGTATACCAGATGGACATAGGCAGCCATTCCGAAAGCCGTCAGCAAAGAGGCGAACGGATGCCACAAAGACCAGTCACGGCATACGGGCACAATCATCAGCAAAGCCGTCACGATCTGCATAAACAGCCAGATACTGAACGTCATGACAGACAGTTTTATCCCCTGTTGCATAACAGGACTGACTCCCAGCCGTTCAAGAGCCTTGCCTGTCGTCCTCTCCTCTCTGGAATAGAATATAGCAAAGCCGATACCCAAAAGCAGTGAAAAACTCAGAAGAAAAGTGACGATCATATAGACAGAGGTATTCTGTTCGCCGTCAGAGGAGAGCATCGCATCATCCCAGATCGCAGTGCGCGTGAGAAACAGCTTGATGAAACGCTTGGCCATTTTGTCGGCGACCTTCCCCGGTCTCTTTGCGGTCGGATACTCCTTGGAGAGATCATAAAACGCATAGATCGCTGACTCCGCCGTTCCCAGATCGCTCACGCCGACATCGACCAGTTCCTTGAACAACTTTTCAGAGATCGTCCCCTCCTCGGAAAGACGAATATGGACCGGCGTGTTATACCCCTCATTGATATCGTCGTACATGTTCTCGTTCAGGATAATAGCCGCGTCATAGGAACCGTCTTCGACGCCCTTCTCCGCCTGCTGCTCAGAGACAAAATGAAATTTGGTAGTCGCCTTGACTACCTCCAGCCGGCCGGCCATGCGTATGCCCTTCTCGGTCATGGCATCACCCTCTGCCCCGACGACAGCCACATCCACCTTGGGAAGCACCTCGCTCCTTCCGTTCATTACACCGGAGAGCGCGACTGCCCCGATCAGGATGGCCGCCGTCCCTAGAAGCACCAGAAAGAAAAGGGGGATTGATTTCAATCCCCTTTTCCATTCCATTTTACAGTAGGTTGTCGCCCTGTATCTGATCACAGTCCGTACATCTTGCTCATGATCTGAGTAGCGATAGCAGTAAAGTCAGCCTCACTCATATCCAGGATGTCTTTGGCACCCTCAGGCGCTGCCTTGACATCGGCATCATCGCTGATGTCACAGGAAAGCGAAACATCCTGTCCGCTGATCTCATCAATCTCGACTTTGACCGTATCGCCTTCCACTTTGATCTTGCCCTCTGCCACAGTCTCATCTCCGCTGATAGCCTTAAAGCTGCCATCATCCTTGGAGTACTCAAGTCTGGCCTGCTCTTCGCCGTCAGTCTCGATCGCATAGACGAGCTCATCATCCTTATCTTCGGTCGTCAGCTTGACTTCCTGATCACTTTCAACGTTTTTGATCGTCATCTCATGCCAGGGGATATCTTTGCCCTCGAAATATATCTCAACATCTACATCACCGTCATCGCTCTCGGTCGCAAAGTTCAGCATCGCAAACTTTCCGTCATTGAGGTAGTACTTGACATCGATCTCATCCATGTCCTTGAGTGTTGACTCGATATCCTCGGTGTCGCTGACATCCGCGCCCATATCGGCGAGCTCGTCCATCATATCGCTGATGCCTTTGCCGTATGCTTCCTCATAGACAGTATCCATCAGATCATAGATGAATTCTCCGGTCATCGTGGTCTCGTAGCCTCCGCAGCTGACTTTCTCCCCGCCGATCGTAAACTCCTTTTCTTCGAGCTCGTCATAATCGAGCTCTTCCAGTTTTTTATAGAATGAATCCTGGATCTTATCCTTATCCTGCTTACCGGACATCGACTGAATCATCTGAAGCATGGAGTCGATCGTCTTGAGATTATCCGCACCGGCCGTCTTGACCAGATAGGAATCGCCCTTGTCGGATTTATCAGATGTATAATCGTAGGACAATGGTTCGATATCAGCCAGTTTGCTCAGATCGACCGTGACTTTCTTATCGTCGACAAACAAAGTGGCATCAACATCCATGCCGGAGATCTTGGCTCCTACGTCAAGAGACATCCCGCCTTTCTCGGTATCGACACGCACAGTGATCTTCTGCCCCTGGGCTTCGATCGCTGCATCGACTGCATAGGTGCCGTCTTCTATGATATCACCGGCCGCCTTGAAAGACTCGGTCATATCATCAGCGACAAAGGTGTTTTCGACTGCCGTGCGGAACTGATCGACCGGAGAGCCCCCGCTGAGACCGCCGTCTGTCAATGACTTTGCTCCGAACACCCCGCCTGTCACTACGGCAGCAGCCGCAACGACACCCGCAATGATCTTGCCTGTCTTTCCCTTCTTGGGAGCAGGTGCCTGAGCTGCCTGAGCCGCCTCTTGAGCTGCCGGCGCTGCTGTTTCCGGTGCAGGAGTTTGCGTTTCCTGCGCTGCCGGAGCCGGAGTCTCGGCCGGCTGCCGGATCGGCTCACCCGTCATCGGATCAAACTTGATATCGTTGCTCATGATCTGATCTCCTTTCATGTGAGGTCAACAGTCTGTAAATGCTTGATCACTGATGCGCTCAAAGCCTCCTCAAGTTGCTGATCTCTCAGCTCGTAGAGGCGGTCGCACATCTCTATTTCCATTATATCATGCGTTGCCATGATGACAAGACCTCCGCGCTCTGTATAATCGCGGATATAGGACCGGATGATCTCCTTCTGACTCAGGTCCAGAGCCGCTGTCGGTTCATCCATCACAAGAACGCTCTGTCCCGCCAGCAGTGCGCAGGCAATCACCAGCCGCCTCTTCTCCCCGCCTGATAGTTTGCCCGCACGGCGCTTAAGATAGCCGGTCAGATGGAGCTTTTCCAACAGCGCATCCTGCGCGCTCACCTGCTGTCCGCTCCACAACTTCAGATTATCAGCCACTGTCAGATCAGGCAGCAGCGGATTCTCCTGTGGTACATAGCCGACCAGCTTGGCGAACTGCCCCTTCTCCCGCAGCATATCATGACCGTAACAGGTAAATGTCCCTGACTCCGGCTTCGTCACGCCGGCCAGGACAGACAGCAGCGTGCTCTTGCCGGATCCGTTGACTCCCGCCACACCGATGCATTCACCGGCATTTGCCGTCATAGATACACCGTCAAGCACAGTCTTTTTCCCGTAACGGAAGACGATATTATCGGCCGATAAGACCGGTTTGTTACCGGAAGCAGTCATCCGTGTCAGCCCTCATTTTCCCCTGCTACGATATTGGCTCCGCCGTACATCTCGCGCAGCAAGGGTTTCTCGATCTTGCCGGTCGCATTGCGCGGTACCGGAGCGAAGATATACTTGCGCGGCCGCTTGTACTTCGGCAGATCCTGGCAAAACTCACTGAGTTGATACTCTGTGCAGTGATATCCCTCTTTGACCTCAACTATCGCCGTGGCGATCTCACCGAGGCGCTGATCCGGCAGTCCGATGACTGCCACATCCTTGATCGCGTTATTCTTGTGAAGGAAATCTTCGATCTGAACCGGGTAGAGGTTCTCTCCTCCGGAGATGATGACATCCTTCTTGCGGTCGACCAGATAGTAGAATCCCTGCTCATCCTGTTTGGCCATATCCCCTGTATAAAGCCATCCGTCGGGTGATAGCGTCTCTGCTGTCGCCTCAGGGTTCTTGTAATACTCTTCCATCACACCGGGGCCTCTGACAGCCAGCTCGCCGACTTCACCCTGCTTGACTTCATGGTGATCTTCATCAAGGATCTTACACTCCCAGCCATATCCGGCCACGCCGATCGAGCCGACATGGTCGACATTCTCAACGCCGAGATGGACACAGCCCGGTCCTATCGCCTCCGAAAGGCCGTAATTTGTATCATACTGGTGATCCGGGAAATAGCTGAGCCACCTGCGCACCAGTGATTTAGGTACGGGCTGTGCACCGATATGCATCAGACGCAGTTGCCCGAGCGTATAGTTTTTCGGGTCGATATCGCCGCGGTCGAACGCGTCCAGGATATCCTGTGCCCAGGGAACGAGGAGCCATACGATCGTGCATTTCTCATCAGAGAGCGCCTGCATGATCATCTCCGGGCTGGTCCCCGTCAAAAGGACTGCCTTACTGCCCGACAGCAGACTTCCGAACCAGTGCATCTTGGCCCCCGTGTGATACAGCGGAGGGATGCAAAGGAACACATCATCCCTGGTCTGTCCGTGATGATTCTGTTCGCAGCGCGCGGAATGAGTCAGCGAACGATGCTTGTGCAGGATCGCCTTCGGAAAACCGGTCGTACCCGAAGAAAAATAGATAGCGCCGTAGTCGTCATCGGTAAGTTTGACCCCGGGATCACAGCTGGGATAATCGGCTACTTCGCGGTAGTATCCCTCGGCGTACCAGGGACAGCTGTCCCCGTTGCAGTCGCCGATATAAAACAGCAGTCGGTTTTTCTGTATAGTCTCGGCGATCTGGTCCAGCCTCTTGACAAATTCAACGCCAAAGAACAGTACCGAGACATCAGCCAGATCCACACAGTACTCGATCTCATCCGAAGAATAGCGGAAATTGAGCGGTACGGCTATCGCCCCGCTTTTTAAGATGCCGAAATAGATCGGCAACCACTCCAGACAGTTCATCATCAGGATCCCGACCTTATCACCCTGCTTGACATCGCGCGCCCGCAGCATATGTGCCACCCGGTTTGCCTTCTCATTGAAGGTCCTCCAGGTCAGCTCTCTTCTGTAGGGCTGCTCCTTTGTCTGCTGGATCAGGTCAAACTCCTTCCAGGAGATCCGTCGCGGATCCTTCATTCCCGGATTGAGGGCCACAAGGGCTACATCATCGGGGTACTCTCTTGCATTTCTCTCGAGTAATTCTGTGATTGGCATAGCTTGATGTTTCCTCCTGTAATCCAATACTCATGTTATTTCTCCTGCCAGCAGCGACGGGCGGAACGCAGGTCCGCTTTCATCTGCATGCGCAAGGCATTTACATCATCAAATTTTTGTTCTGCTCTCAGATAGTGATAAAACAGAACAGTCACGTCTTTGTCATATATCTCTCTGTCATAGTCGATCAGATGCACCTCCAGCACCGGTCTGTCAAGAGATGTGACCGTCGGTTTGACACCGAGGTTTGCGACGCCGCGGACCTCTTCTCCGTCTATCACAGCTTCCACGACATAGACGCCGTAGGGAGGCAGAGCTTTGACCGGATCCGGCACGATATTGATTGTCGCCATACCGAAGGCTTTTCTGCCCATTGCCTGCCCATGGCGGATACGACCGATGATCTGCCAGGGATGGCCTAATTGTTCGTTTACTTTCTCGATCTTACCGGCCTTGAGGTCCTCGGTGATATAGCGGCTGCTGATCTTGTTTTTCCCGCGATAGACATCGGGGATCACATGCAGCGTATAACCGCTGTCTGCGCTCATCTCCTCAAGCATCTTTGTATCTCCGAGCCGGTCTTTCCCGAAGCGGAAATCCTCGCCTACGACTACATGACGTACATGAAGTCTTTCGGTAAGTTCGCGTTTGATAAATACCTCCGCCTCTGTATCCCAAATGGAAGCATCAAACGGACAGTCGATAAAGCAGTCTGCTTTATCTTCCAGATAGGCCCGCTTCTCCGATCTCTCCATCAGTACGCCGGTGAGCAGTCCTCTTTCCTGCAGCATCGGAATCATATCAAAGGCGAGGACGATACTGATCAGATCCTCGTCCTCTGCCAGGGCCGCCACGGTCTTTAACAACCGCTGATGGCCGAGGTGAAAGCCGTCAAACTTGCCGATCATCACGACCGACGGTCTCTCACTGATGTAATTGTCCAGTCCTCTGATATACTCCATGCGCTTATACAAACATCTTATCGGGACGCCACAGCCCATCGCTGTCGCCCCGTCTGAACAATCCGACAAAGGTATCTGCCGTATACAGTCTGACCGCTTCCCCTTCTGCAGACGGGCTGACTGCCTCAATGGGCAGGGGATTGCCGTTTAAAGCCATCCTCTCATATCTGATACCGACTGTGACCGCCGGCAGATCTGCAAACACCTGATCGACCGGAAGTATCGCCTCGCCGAGCTGTCCGGCATCGGCCAGTTCCTGAAGCCGGCTGATCGGTAATGCATCTGCGATGTCAAATCGCCCGACGCGTATCCGGCACAGACTTGTCATCACGGCTCCGACGCCGAGTTTTTCCCCTATGTCAGCGATCAGGGTCCTTATATAAGTCCCTTTTCCGCATGTGACAATGATCTCCGCCTCGCCGTCACCGGTCATTTCAGCCTCGAGCTCATCGATAATCACCCGCACGGGTCTTCTCTCTACCTCCTGCCCTTCTCTGGCCAGTTCATACAGACGTCTGCCCTCGTAATGCTTGGCCGAGTACATAGGCGGGATCTGATCGTATCCGCCGACAAAAGAACCGGCCGTTCTTTGAAGCTGTTCAGGAGTGATGGCTGCAACCTCCTCTTCGGAGGCTGTCCGTTCCGGCTGTCCGGTCATATCCTGCGTATCACTTCTCAGGCCGAAACGCAGCCCGGCGCGATAAGTCTTGGTGTCGTCAGCGAGAAGAGAAACGATCTTGGTCGCCTTACCCACACAGACCGGAAGCACGCCCGTCGCCGCGGGATCAAGTGTCCCGGTATGACCGATCTTTTTTATATGGCAGAGACCGCGCATCTTGGCCACCACGTCAAATGATGTCCATCCGGCTTCTTTATATACATTAAAGACGCCGTTCAGATCGCTCATGACTGTCCTGTCTCCAATTGACGGCTGACAAGATCAGCGATCTCACTCAGTATCTTCTCCGGCTCTTCAGTCTCTATCATCGCGCCGGCCGCCCTCACATGGCCGCCGCCGTCGAAATACGCTGCTATCTTCTGTACATCAACACTCTTGTGTGACCGCAGAGACAGTTTCCACCGTCCGCTCCTGGTCTCATGCAGAAAGGCCGCACATTCGACGCCGCGCGTATCGCGCATTTGTTCGACGATCCCGTCCATATGCTCGGGTTTGGCCTGTAGCGCTACTCTCTGAACGACCGACATGGTGGAGGCTATCATGCGGCCGTCGTCGTAGATCTTTGCGCGGATCAGGGCATCCGCCATCGCCCGCTGCTGTTCGACGGCTTTGACGGAGTATGTCTCGGTGATCAGGCCACTCGCATCGATCCCCGTCTCCATAAGTGCCGCCGCGATCCGAAATGTTTTCGGCGATGCGGAAGAATAACGGAAGATACCGGTATCATGGGAAATGCCGATAAACAGCGCTGTCGCTATCTCGCGGTCGATCAGGGCCGGATCAAACTCTTCAAAGAGCATCTCGCAGGTCGAACTGGCGTCCGCCTCCACGCGGTTGACATCGGCGAATTCAGGATTGCTGATATGATGGTCGATACTGACAGTCCGCCTGGCATGCTCCAATACGGGCCGGGCAAACCCGAGTCTGCCGGCATCTCCGCAGTCCAGACAAAAGAACAGATCATACTCCGGAACAGCTTCTTCATCGATGTCGTCGCAGATCGGCATACCTTCCCCTAAAAAAGCATAGGCATCAGGGATCTTCTTCAGATACAGATCTACCGCTACCTCAGGCTTGATCTTCCTGATATAGCGGTAAAGACCTGTCACTGCCCCCACACAGTCACCGTCCGGATGGACATGACCTCCGATGGCGACAGACTGTACATCCTTAAGCTGTGCCCCGATGTTTATGAGATTATTCGCAGATTCACTCATCCGTATCCTCTTCTCCGCGGTCGGCCTGTACTGCCGCGTCATGCTCCGAGACCGTCTCGATCCTGTGGATCATATCCACTCCGTATCCGATAGACCGGTCATGGATCAGCGTGATCTCCGGTGTGTTTCGCAGATTGAGCGTGGCGGCAAGCTCCCGGCGTATAAACCCGAGTGCCGAATGCAGTCCTTCCATGGTCTGTTCCTGCTCCTCATCGCTTCCCAACACGCTGATATAAGCCTTACATGTCTTCAGATCCGGAGCTACATAGACCGAGACAACCGAGGTCATCGGGCTGATACGCGGATCGTGAAGCCTGTTGCGAATGATCTCGGCAAGCTCACGCTGCACCTTTGCGTTGATACGCGCGTTTTTCTGGCTGTTCTTTCTCATGGTCTATCTCTCTTTTTCGACCATCCGGAAGGCTTCGATCTGATCGTTTTCCTTGATATCGTTGAAATTCTCCAGCACGATACCGCATTCATATCCGGTCTTTACTTCCTTGACATCATCCTTGAAGCGCTTGAGTGAATTCAGTTCGCCCTCGAAGACAACTATGCCGTCCCGGACCAGTCGTACCTGGGAGTCGCGGGTGATCTCGCCGTCCGTTACATAGCAGCCGGCGATCGTGCCTACGCCTGAAGCCTTGAATATCTGACGCACCTGGGCATGACCCTTCACCTGTTCCTCGAACTCCGGAGCCAGCATGCCCTTCATAGCTGCTTCCATATCATCGATTGCGTCGTAAATGACGCGGTAGAGGCGCATATCGACGCCCTCGCGGGCTGCTGTCTCTTTTGCCAGTGCGTCCGGGCGCACATTAAATCCGATAATGATGGCATTCGATGCAGAAGCCAGCGTCACATCGGACTCATTGATCGCGCCGACGCCGCCGTGGATGACCTTGACAGCTACCTCATCGTTGGAGAGCTTGATCAGGCTCTGTGACAGAGCCTCAACGGAACCCTGGACATCTGCCTTGACAACCAGCGGAAGCTCCTTGAGGTCACCTTCCTTGATCTGGGTAAATAGATCGTCGAGAGACATCTTTGTCTTTGTCTCGTCAAGCATATCGACCTTGTGCTGTGCGATGAAGGTCTCGGAGAAACTTCTCGCCTCTTTCTCATCCTTGCAGCAGACGAATACTTCACCCGCCTCCGGCACATCATTCAGTCCGATGATGGACACCGGAGTCGACGGACCTGCGCTCTTGATAGTGCGTCCGTTGGAATCCGTCATGGCTCTTACACGGCCGTGTGCCGATCCTGCAGCAACGATATCACCGGTATGCAGCGTTCCCTTCTGGACAAGCATATTGGCGACAGCGCCCTTCCCTTTGTCCAGTCTTGCCTCCAGGATCAGTCCGCGCGCCGCGCGGTCCGGATTGGCTTTGAGTTCCGCCATCTCAGCGACCAGAAGGATCGTATCCATAAGGTCGGAAACGCCCTGTCCTGTCTTGGCGGAGACCGGTACAAAGATCGTGGAACCGCCCCAGTCCTCGGGGATGATCTCATGATCTGCCAGTTCCTGCTTGACACGGTCTATATTGGCGTTTTCTTTATCGATCTTATTGATCGCAACTATGACTTCCACCTCTGCCGCCTTGGCATGATTGATCGCCTCAACTGTCTGAGGCATCACGCCGTCATCTGCGGCAACGACCAGCACCGCGATATCCGTGGAGTTGGCACCGCGCATACGCATGGCAGTAAACGCCTCATGACCGGGTGTATCGAGGAAGGTGATGGTTTCTTTGCCGACCTTGACTACGGAAGCTCCTATATGCTGTGTGATACCGCCGGCTTCCTTGTCAGTCACATTGGTCTTTCTGACCGCATCGAGGAGAGAGGTTTTGCCGTGGTCGACATGACCCATCACGCAGACGACCGGCGGCCGCTTCTTCAGCGTCTTCGGATCCTCCTCCTGCTCCTTGAGCAGCTCTTCGATCTCGTCAACAACGATCTCATGCTCGCAGAGGACATCGTATTCGACAGCGATCTCCTCGGCCTGCTCGTAGGTAAGCTCTGTATTGACCGTCATGATCTCGCCCTTCATAAAGAGCTTCTTGATGATCGCCGACGGCTGGATCTTCATCTTCTCCGCCAATTCACGCAATGTCAGCTGGTCCGGGATCTCGATCATTTTAATGATCTCTTCCGGCTTCTCTTCTTTCTTGGGCTTCGGCGGCGGTGTCGGTGCCTTGCCCTTCTTGCCTTTCAGCTCGCGCTGCTCGCGCTCGTCGCGGTAGTCTTTCTTCTTATCGCGTTCGTTCTTGCGTCTGCCGCCCTTGGCTCCTGTTCCTGTGTCAGCAGGAGCTGCCGCTGCGGCCGGTGCTTTCGGACGTACGGGAGGCGCTTCGGATGCGCGCCGGACAAACTT
>OMSP01000196.1 GCA_900313775.1 uncultured Eubacteriales bacterium | reverse complement strand
TGAACACAGATCCCCGCATCCGTCTTCATATCCCGCATTATTCAGAAGTACAGATCAGCCTCTGATTCTGTGTCAGCTCTCAGATCCCGCATTTTTCAGGAATATCGTAAATATAATATCCGCTGGCATTGATCAGGGTAGTGCCGGACGGATGAGAAATGACGCGCCTGAATCCCTGCGATCCGTCCCCCGTACCCGCGCTGTACGCCCGGTGCACATGACCGTATACATGCAGCTTCGGATGATATTTATCGAGCAGATCATTGAAGCAGTCGAAGCCGCGGTGCGGCATATCGTCCAGATCGCCGTATCCCCTGCAGGGCGCGTGGGTCAGAAGGATGTCCGGCTCTCCCGCGGACCTGTCTGTTATAAGATTCTTTACCGCTTCTTTGAGCGACACTCTCCCGGCCGCGGCGATCCTTTTTTTCATCTCCTTCTCGGTATACATATACGGATCGTCATCGGTATAGCGCATCGATCCGCCAAGCCCCAGGATCCTGATCTTATGCGGCGAGGAACCTCCGAACGTGACCTCTACGATCTGCCCGTCCGCATCGATGCATCCCTCCGGCGGGTTCTTCCGGTAAGAACTGTCATGATTGCCGCGCACGAAGACGAGCGGCACGTTGAGCATCGTCACGAGAAACTCCAGATATCCCGCGTGCAGATCGCCCGCCGAGAGGATCAGTCCGACATCCGCCAGCCTTTCTGCTGTCTGCGCCGACCAGTTATCCCAAAAGGCTTTCTCCTCATGGTCGGCGATCATCAGGATCTTCATGGTTTTCTGCCGGCCTTTGTCCTGCCGACTCCGCTGTATTTGACGGTCGTCTTGGCCTCGTCCTTCAAGGAATCAATCACAGGGATCTCTCCGACGATGTTCTCATTGAGCCAGTCCATCGTGATGATATCCCTGCTGCCAAGTGTTTTTCCTTCTTTTTTGACAGGTCCTTCCTGGCTCATCAGCTCGCCGTCGAACGGGCTGAAGCAGCCGTCCGTGATGTCGCGCCTGAGCACCCGGATCAGCTGTGCGGTGTAGGGCGAGATATTGTCGGAGAGGACGATGTCTACCGCTCCGGTCTCCATGCCCCACCAGTAGTTGGTCGCCTGATCCTTTTTGTCGACCAGATCGGCCGTATATGTCCCTTCTATCATCGTTTTGACGATGAGTTCGTAGAACTTGCCCCATTTATAGATAGGTACCGCCAGATGTTCGATGCGGCAGGTGCCCGACAGGTCGTTGCCCTCACCCGGCTCGCACCGAGTCACATAGCACAGGCCGTGCGCATCACTCCCGTCCGCACTGTGCATCGAATCCGTGGCCGAGATGACATGGATCCCCTCGTCAAGGATCTCCCACCACCAGTCCTCATGCTCGCGGCTGTCCCATTTCAGATAGACCCGGACCGCCGGGTCCGTCATGGCTGCGCCGATCGCGAACGCGTTTATCGCGGCGATCGTCCCGTAGATCGGGTAGTCTGAACAGTATCCGATCTTATGCGTCCCGTCGGCAGCAGCGGCCGCTCCGGCAGCCAGACCCGCGAGGAACTTGGCCTCATACAGCTTCACATCGTAGGTGCGTACCGCCTGGTGGGCCAGATTGACCGAGCAGTTCAGGAATCTGATGTCCGGATACTGTATCGCCGCCCGTAGCGCATCGTTGATCTGGGACGGTGAAATGGTAAAGACCGTATCGGCGCCCCATGCCGCAGCGTCTGCGACAGCCGCCTCGAAGGAAGCAGAATCGCAGCAGTTTTCATACGCTCTGGTCCGGACCGTCCCGTCGTATGCCTGCTCGAGCCGCTGTCTTCCCTCGTCGTGATCGGCGATCCGTCTGGCGTCACCCACCGCCTTGTCGTAGACAAAAGCGGCTTTGAAGGGATGCTTTTCAGTATAAGACAACACGGGCAGCACTTTCCCTACCAGTGTCCCGGTCTTTTTGATCAGCGAGCCGGCTTCGATCGCCTCCTCTGACGACTCCACCAGCTCCACGCTGTCCTCATTTTTCTCGGTCAGAAACTCTTTGCGTATCCGAAGCACCCGCTTGGTCACGACATCCTTCGGCTGATCTCTCAGAGCGTCTCTGACATAGATCCTCAGATAGATCAGGAACGCGTCTCCCACAGGCAGGTCGGGCATCTTGGACCCGAGCTCCCCGTACACGACAGAGAATCTCCAGTACGCCCATCTGAGCCCCGCTCTCACATCTTCAGGCCACTCGTCTTCAAGGTCCCTTCCGAGAAGTTCCGCGATCTCTGCATAGGCTCCCGCGCGTGTGCATTCGATATCATATATGTGAGAGACCTGATAAAACCGAAGAAACTCCTCATACGCCGGGTTTTGTGCCAGCACATCGGGAGACGGCATGATCCGCGTCACCTGGGCCATGATCGTCGGCATGTCCAGATAACGGCTCACGGATACACGCTTATTGCCCTCAAGCACGTAGAAGCGGTGCAGATATTCATAGACTTTGATCGGGTCATTGAATCCTTCTCTGATCTGTGCTTTGTACAGATTGCTCCACTTCGCGGCAAACTCTGTCTCATCCCCCAACAGAGGCATGAACCCGGGCGCGAAAGAGTTTTTCCGCGCGCCCGTCTTGGTGCCCGCGATCAGCCTGACCGGGATCTCCATCAGCCCGAGGGGCAGGTGGGGCAGTACATCCGCGTCCGGTGCAATGTCATCGAGCGCCGGCAGATACGGACTGACGCCCTTCGACTGTCTTTCCTTGTATTCTTTTTTACCGGCCTTTAATGCCGATGTGTATTCGTCGATCATAATTCATGCTCCTGTGTCAGGATCCGATAACGGCTTCCACCCGGTTTCCTGCCTCGTCGCTGTACGAGACTCTCTCTGCCATGTGTCCGATGATGGCCCCCGATATCTCATCCCCCTGCGTCAGCGGATCAAATGCATCTCCCGGTCTTACTCAAATTCGACCGTTCCCGGCAGCTTGCTGGTGATATCGTAGAGCACGCGGTTGACGCCGCGCACTTCGTTGATGATACGGCTCATCGTTTTCTTGA
>OMSP01000191.1 GCA_900313775.1 uncultured Eubacteriales bacterium | reverse complement strand
CGGACGATAGTTGTTGAAGAACGGTGTATGACGGCCGCCCTCATCCTTTGTCAGGACGTAAACCTGTGCTGTGAACTTTGTATGGCAGGTAACGGAACCCGGCTTAGCAACGACCTGGCCCTTCTGGATACCGGTACGCTCAATACCACGAAGCAGGACACCTACGTTATCACCAGCCATAGCCTCGTCAAGAAGCTTATGGAACATCTCGATACCTGTAGCAACAGAAGTTCTCTTCTCTTCGCTGATACCAAGGATCTCAACCGGGTCATTCAGATGAAGTGTTCCACGCTCAACACGGCATGTAGCAACAGTACCACGACCGGAGATTGTGAAGACATCCTCTACCGGCATCAGGAACGGCTTGTCAGAATCACGTTCCGGAGTCGGAATGTACTCATCAACAGCGTCCATGAGCTCCATAACCTTGTCAGCCCACTCGCAGTTCGGATCTTCGAGTGCCATAAGAGCGGAACCCTGGATAACCGGAATGTCATCTCCCGGGAAGCCATACTCAGAGAGTTTCTCACGAACTTCCATCTCGACGAGCTCGATCAGCTCTTCGTCATCAACCATGTCGCACTTGTTCAGGAATACAACGATGTACGGAACACCGACCTGACGAGCAAGAAGGATATGCTCAGCTGTCTGTGCCATAACGCCGTCAGTTGCAGCAACAACGAGGATAGCGCCGTCCATCTGTGCAGCACCGGTGATCATGTTCTTGACATAGTCAGCATGGCCGGGGCAGTCAACGTGTGCATAGTGACGCTTCTCTGTCTCATACTCAACGTGCGCTGTTGAAATCGTGATACCACGCTCGCGCTCTTCGGGAGCCTTATCGATATTCTCGAAATCAACCTTTACGTTACCCGGAACACGCTCAGCCAGCACCTTAGTAATGGCAGCTGTCAGAGTCGTCTTACCGTGGTCAACGTGTCCGATTGTACCAATGTTACAATGCGGTTTTCTCCGTTCAAATTTTTCTTTTGCCATTATGAATTCCTCCTCAAACGAAATTACACCTAGATACAACGATTATATTGCAAAACACTACATATTTCAAGCTATTTTTATCACTCACCCTGTCTTGAGAGGAGCTTGTCTGCGACATTTTTCGGCACCTTCTCGTATTTCTCGAAGAACATCGAGTAATTGCCTCGTCCCTGTGTCCTTGAACGCAGATCTGTCGCATAGCCGAACATCTCTGAAAGCGGTACATAGGCCGTCACTTTCTTGCCGCCGCCGAGGTCATCCATGCCCTCGATCTGTCCGCGCCGTCCGTTCAGGTCACCGATGACATCGCCCATATACTCCTCGGGCATCGTCACTTCGACTTTCATGATCGGTTCCAGAAGGACCGGAGCTGCCTGCTTCATCGCTTCCTTAAATGCCATCGATCCGGCGATATGGAAAGCCATCTCAGATGAGTCGACTTCGTGGTAGGAGCCGTCATAGACGACTGCCTTCACTCCGACTACCGGGTAACCGCCGAGCGGACCGCTCTGAGCAGCCTCCTCGATACCGGCTCCGACCGCAGGAATATATTCCTTTGGAATAGCGCCGCCGACGACCTCAGACTCAAAACTGAAGGTCTCTTCGGCATTGGCTTCCATCGGTTCGAAGCGGACTTTACAATGACCGTACTGGCCGCGTCCGCCGGACTGTTTGGCATATTTCGAGTCGACATCGGCCGGCTTCGTGATCGCCTCACGGTAAGCCACCTGCGGAGCGCCGACATTGGCCTCGACCTTGAACTCGCGCAGCAGACGGTCGACAATGATCTCCAGATGGAGCTCGCCCATACCGGCGATGATCGTCTGTCCGGTGTCCGGATCGGTGTGTGCCTTAAATGTCGGGTCCTCCTCAGCAAGCTTGGCAAGAGATTCGCCCAGCTTGCCCTGGGAAGCCTTGGTCTTCGGCTCGATCGCGAGCTCGATAACAGGCTCCGGGAACTCCATAGACTCCAGGATGACCGGATGTTTCTCATCGCAGATCGTATCACCGGTCGTCGTGCCCTTAAAGCCAATCGCCGCAGCGATGTCACCTGCGTATACCATATCCAGTTCCTGGCGTTTGTTCGCGTGCATCTGCAGGATGCGTCCGACGCGCTCTTTCTTGCCCTTTGTGGCATTGAGTACATAAGATCCCGACTTCATCGTGCCGGAATACACTCTGAAATAAGCGAGCTTGCCGACATAGGGGTCAGTCATTATCTTGAATGCAAGAGCGGAGAACGGCTCATCATCGGATGAATGCCGTACGACTTCATTGCCGCGGGCATCTACTCCCTCGATCGCCGGGATATCCGTCGGAGCGGGCATATACTCGACGATCGCGTCGAGAAGCTTTGTGATGCCCTTCTGCTCGTGGGCGGATCCGCAGCAGACCGGAACAGCCGTAGACTCACAGGTCGCCTTACGCAGTACAGCTTTTAACTGATCGACGGACGGCTCTTCGCCCTCCAGATACATCAGCATCAGATCATCGTCGAGCTCGCAGATCTTTTCGATCAGCTCAGCGTGATACTCATCGGCTTCTTCCTTCATATCATCGGGAATCTCCACGATGTTTGGAGGCGCATCCCTGTCATCTGTCGGATAGATATAGGCTTCCATCTCCATCAGATCGATGATTCCTCTGAAATCGTCCTCCTTGCCGATCGGCAGCTGAAGTACGACCGCGTTCTTGCCGAGGCGGGTGCGGATCTGATCCACAGCCCGGTAGAAATCGGCACCGAGGATATCCATCTTGTTGATGAAGGCCATACGCGGAACATTGTAAGTATCTGCCTGACGCCAGACATTTTCAGACTGCGGCTCCACACCGCCCTTGGCGCAGAACACGCCGACAGCACCGTCGAGCACGCGCAGGGACCTCTCGACCTCAACTGTGAAGT
>OMSP01000141.1 GCA_900313775.1 uncultured Eubacteriales bacterium | reverse complement strand
TTTCTTATTATAAAAAACAATATGAACTCGTCTATGAGCGCGATCCGGCGATCCACTCATTCTGGGAAGTGTTTCTCTATCCCAGCGTGAGGGCGATGACCTATCACCGGATAGCCCATAAGCTGTACACCTCCGGGCATTTCTTCCTGGCGCGGTGGGTATCTCAGAAGGGGCGCAGACGCACGGGTATTGAGATCCACCCCGGAGCACAGATCGGCAAAGGGCTCTACATCGATCACGGCGCGGGCGTCGTGATCGGCGAGACCACGATCATCGGGGACAATGTCACTCTCTTCCAGGGCGTGGTGCTCGGCGGTACCGGCAAGGAGCACGGCAAGCGCCATCCGACTCTCGGCAACAACGTCATGGTATGCGCCGGCGCAAAAGTCCTGGGATCATTTACGGTTGGCGATAACGCCAAGATCGGCGCAGGATCGGTCGTGATAGACGAAGTGCCGCCCAACTCAACGGTCGTCGGTGTGCCGGGCCGTGTGGTCAGACTCGACAACGAGCGCGTCACCTGGGAGGACATGGATACTATCCATCTGCCCGACCCGATCATGCAGGATATCCGCTCGCTTCAGGCTGAATATGAGAGGCTGTACGGGAAGCTGCGTGCGATAGAGAAGAAGAGTGATCAGGTCTTCAGAGAACACGATGAGCAGATGAAGTCCGGACAGGAATGCGAGCATCTGGAAGAGCATGCCAAAGCAATGAAAGAACTCGTCGGATCGGCAGCCGAGGTACTTGAAGAAGTGCGCGAAGATGCCGGCAAACTGACAGGGGAAGGAGAAGGCTTTGCAGATCTATAATACGATGTCCAAGAAGAAGGAGACTTTCGAGCCGCTCGTGCCCGGCGAGGTGCGGATGTATGTCTGCGGTCCGACTGTCTACAATTATATCCATATCGGTAACGCGCGGCCGATGATCGTCTTTGATACGGTAAGGCGTTATTTCGAGTACAAGGGGATGAAGGTCAACTATGTCTCGAACTTCACGGATGTGGACGACAAGATCATCAAAGAGGCTAACGCACAGGGGATCAGTTCCGAGGAGCTGGCCGCTCATTTTATCGATGAATGCAAACAGGACATGGAGTCACTCCATGTGCGACCGGCCAGCACGCATCCGCTTGCCACCAAGGAGATCCCGGAGATGATCGAACTGATCTCCACTCTGATCGATAAGGGTTATGCCTATGAGAAGGCAGGGACAGTATACTTCTCTCCGCGTAAATTTACCGGTTACGGAAAGCTCTCCCATAAGAACCTGGACGATCTGCGCGCGGGCAACCGCGAGCTCAAGGTCACCGGCGAGGCCGAGAAGGAAGATCCGCTCGACTTTGTGCTGTGGAAGCCGGAGAAACCGGGAGAGCCCTCTTGGGATTCGCCCTGGGGAAAAGGCCGCCCGGGCTGGCATACGGAATGCTCGGCGATGGCCAAGAAGTATCTCGGCGATTCAATCGATATCCATGCCGGCGGAGAAGACCTGATCTTCCCGCATCATGAGAATGAGATCGCCCAGAGCGAGGCGGCCAACGGTCAGGAGTTTGCCCGTTACTGGATGCATAACGGATTCTTGAATATCGACAATAAGAAGATGAGCAAATCGCTCGGCAACTTCTTTACGGTGCGCGATATCCTCGCGCAGTACGACGGACAGGTCGTGCGATTCTTTATGTTGGGTGCGCAGTATCGCAATCCACTGAATTTTTCAAAAGACCTGATGGAAGCCGCCAAGGCGAGCTGGCAGCGGATAGTGACGGCGCGCGGGGCGCTGGAGGAAGCGCTCAGAGCAGCAGGAGAGGATTCGATCTCCGCTGATGAAGAGAAACTCTTTGCTGAGACTGACGCGATCGTAGCTGACTTTGAGGATTCAATGGAGGATGATTTCAATACTGCAGACGCGATCGCTGCTATCTTTGAACTCGTCAAGTTTTCGAATGTGGCGATCAAGGATCAGCACTCGAAATCATTTTTGGAGAAGCTCGCGCAGAGGATGGATACGCTGCTGGATGTCATGGGCTTAAGCGCCCTCGTTGAGGAGGGGCCGCTCTCAGAGGAGATCGAGGCGCTGATAGAGAAACGGCAGCAGGCGAGAAAGGCAAAAGATTTCTCGACAGCCGATAAGATCCGTGACGATCTGCTGGCACAGGGGATCGTACTGGAGGATACGCGCGAAGGCGTTAAATGGCACAAAGCGTAAATGATGGCATCTCATATATGAGTTTATCAAAAGAAGGAGCACAGATAACGCTTGCCGAACGAAAAAGACATATTATCATTAATAGAGAAAGTATTTAATTTCGATAAGGCCAATCCCGAGGAATTGACTCCTCTGGACTTGGCCTTTGTCGGTGATGCGGTCGGGACGCTTGTCATCCGCTCGATAGCGGCGCATGACGGCCCGAAGCCTGTGGAAAAGCTCCATCAGTTTTCCGCGGAATTGGTCAGTGCCGCAGCGCAGTCCGATATGATGCACGCGATACAGCCTTATCTGACGGAGGAAGAGCACAGTATCTACCGCCGCGGCCGCAATCAGAAATCGGTGACACATGCTAAGAATCAGTCGGTGGGAGATTACCGCCGCGCAACAGGATTTGAGGCACTTATCGGCTATCTTTATCTGAATCACCAGTATGATCGTCTGGTTGATCTGATACATATAGGTTATGAAGCGCTAAGATCGTCTGAATGAATCGAATAAACCGGATTTTTGGAGTGATTTCAAGAGGAACAATGAAAAAAGAGATAATAAACGATAAGAATCACATTGATGGTCAGCAGGGGATCGTGATCGGGCGCAACAGTGTGGCTGAGGCTTACCGGGCCGGACGATCTGTCGAGAAACTCTTTGTACAGAAAGCGACGGAAAGCGGGCCGATCGAAAGCATCATCAAGCAGGCCAAACGGGCCGGGACCGTCTACTCCTTTGTGGATAAGTCCAGGCTCAAGCAGCTATGCGGTTCTGATCAGCACCAGGGGGTGGTGGCTTTTGTCTCTGATTACAGTTACGCCACGGTCGATGATATTCTGCAGGCAGCGCGGGATGCCGAAGAGGACCCCTTTGTTATCGTTGCGGACGGCATACAGGATCCTCACAATCTCGGCGCCATCATCCGCAGCGCTCATCAGGCGGGCGCACACGGACTGATCATTCCCAAACGCCGCGCGGTGGGACTGACACAGGTCGTCGCTTCGGCTTCCGCCGGCGCGGTCAATTATCTTCCGGTCGCCCGTGTGACCAATCTGACGCAGACGATCCAGGAGCTGCAGGCGAAGGGACTGTGGTTCTCGGCGGCAGATATGGAAGGGGAGAGCCTCTATACTTGTGATCTGACCGGGCCGATCGGGCTCGTTATAGGAGGAGAGGGATCGGGCGTGAGCCGTCTGGTCAGAGAGACCTGTGACCGGACAGTCTCGATACCGATGAAGGGTAAGATCGATTCGCTCAACGCATCCGTCGCAGCGGGAATACTGATGTTTGAAGTCCTTCATCAGCGGGAGAATAAATAATTGGGGACAGAATTGCGTGAAAAGATGAAGACTGATCGTAAGACACGCTATTATTTTGGCGTGCTCTTTCTGATCCTGTCCTCTTTCTCCTTTGCGGTGATGAATGTCTCAGTGCGTATGGCGGGTGATCTGCCGACACACGAGAAGGTTTTTTTCCGCAACCTGGTCGCCCTGATCTTTGCCGGTATCATCCTGTTGCGGAGGCGCAGCGAATCCGGGATGTATTGGGATAAAGAGAGGACATTGTACATGGTGCTGCGCTGTGTGATCGGCTGCTTTGGTGTGGTCGGCAATTTCTATGCCATCGATCACATGGTGGTTGCCGATGCGGCAATGCTCAACAAGCTCAGCCCGTTCTTTGTACTGATCTTTTCTATTTTTCTTCTCAGTGAGAGAGTAAAGCCGTTTCAGTGGTTTTGTATCATACTGGCTTTT
>OMSP01000265.1 GCA_900313775.1 uncultured Eubacteriales bacterium | reverse complement strand
GAGCCTTGCTCTCGCCGACAGCCGGTACGATCGCAGCGTCGAGCTGAAGTTCGCCGTCAAGCTGCAGATCCGGATAGGCTTCCTTGGCGATCTTTGTCGCTTCAACGACCTTATCCACATCCGGGTGGCTGGCGCTCCCCTTGGTGGAGTGGGAGAGCATAGCTACCTTGGGTTCAGCCTGTACGAGCAGTTCGAAAGAATCCGCGGAACAGCCGGCGATCGCTGCCAGTCTTTCGGGATCGGGGTTCTGTTCCATACCGGAGTCGGCAAAGATGAAGGTGCCTTTCTCACCCATGTCACAGTCGGGTACGACGATGACGAAGAAAGCGGATACGAGTTTGACTCCCGGTGCGGTCTTTAAGATCTGCAGACAGGGGCGAAGCGTATCGGCCGTCGAATGGCAGGCGCCTGAAACCATGCCGTCGGCATCACCCATCTTGACCATCATGACAGCGAAATAGGTGTAGCTGTTGTGCAGCAGATCAGAGGCCTGCTCCCGGGTCATGCCCTTCTTCTGGCGAAGCTCCACGAGCTTGTCGATATACTCATCCATCCGGTCGAACTTCTCGGGGTCGACGATCTTCGCACCGCTGATATCAAAGCCTTTTCCCTTTTCGGCGACCAGCTCATCGCTGGCGACCAGGATGACATCGGCTGTGTCTTCCTTCAGCACTTTCTCGATGGCTTCGTATGTGCGGACATCTTCGGACTCCGGCAGTACGATGACTTTCTTATCTGCTTTTGCACGTTCTTTGATAGTGTCGATAAATGACATGAGAGTTCTCCTTTCAGTGCCGCCGACACGGCGGTTCGTTGCGATCAGTATTCATAGTTATTATATCAAATCAATGAAACCGTGTCATCACCTGAACTTCAAATAAATCTGCGTGAGATCAGCGGAAGTTGACAGATAGTTTCATCTGATTTTATAGTAACAGTGTATGAGAAAAACCAACAGGATCGTGCAGGTAAGGAGAACAGTTTTGAAAGAGTATCAACCGATCAAAGAGGGAAAAGTCAGAGAGATCTACGATGTCGGCGAACACCTGATCATGGTCGCGACAGACAGGATATCCGCGTTTGATGTCATACTGAAAAACGAGATCGCCGGCAAGGGCGAAGTGCTTACTCAGATGTCCCGGTTCTGGTTTGATATGACGAAGGAAATCATCCCGAATCATATGATCAGCACCGATACGGGGGATATGCCGGAGTATTTCAGGCAGCAATACTTTGAGGGGCGCAGTATGCTGTGCAGGAAGCTGACTATGCTGCCGGTCGAATGTATTGTGCGCGGCTATATCACGGGAAGCGGATGGGCAAGCTATCGAAACAGCGGGACTGTCTGCGGTATTGAACTGCCGCAGGGACTGAGTGAATGCGATAAGCTGCCGGAACCGATCTATACGCCGTCCACCAAAGCTGAGATAGGTGATCACGATGAGAATATCGATATGCAGCGCAGTATCGAAGTGATGGAAAAGGAGTTCCCGGGCAGAGGGAAGGAATACGCTGAGACAGTGCGCGACTGTACGATCGCACTCTATAAGAAATGCGCGGACTACGCGCTGGAACGCGGCATCATTATCGCTGATACCAAGTTTGAATTTGGTGTCGATGAGGCGGGTCGTGTCGTGCTGGCTGATGAGATGCTTACGCCCGATTCCAGCCGTTTCTGGCCGCTGGAGGGATATGAGCCGGGACACGGTCAGCCCTCTTTTGACAAACAGTTTGTACGCGACTGGCTCAAGGCCAATCCGGACAGTGATTATGATCTGCCGCAGGATGTGATCGATAAGACGATCGCAAAATACAGAGAAGCTTACACACTGCTTACTGATCAGCAACTGTAATTGTATAAAACACGGGGAGATCGCAGATATGTCGCAAGACAGATACGCAAGACAACAGAGATTTTGCGGTATAGGTAAAGAAGGTCAGGCCAAGATCGACAGCGGGCGTATTGCTGTCGTCGGTATGGGAGCACTGGGAACGGCTTCAGCGATGCTGCTAGCCCGGGCCGGAGTCGGCTTTCTGCGCCTGATCGACCGCGATGAAGTCGAATACTCCAATCTGACAAGACAGGTTCTCTATGACGAGGAAGATGCGCGCGAACATCGTCAGAAGGCCGAGGCCGCAGCGGCGCAGCTGGCGCGCATCAATTCGGAGATCACGGTCGAGCCGGTCGTATCAGATCTGACGCCCGGCAATATCGACAGCCTTTTATCCGGTATGGATGTCGTTGTCGACGGGACCGATAATTTCCCAACACGCTATCTGATCAACGAATACTGTGTCACACATAAAATGCCCTGGATCTACGGAGGGGCGATTGAGAGCGAAGGCATGAGCATGACGATCATGCCGGAAGGCCCCTGCTTTGCCTGTCTGACCGGAGCTGTCCGTGGGGGAGATGATGAGGGCCGTACCTGCAGTACGGTCGGTGTGATCGGCATGGCTACTTCAATGACTGCCTCGATCCAGGCTGCGGAAGCACTGAAGGTGCTGATCGGAGCGCCGGTGAATCAGGACGGGCTGGTGCGTTTCGATCTATGGCAGCAGGAGCTGGATCGGTTTGAGGTGCATAAGGATCCGGATTGTCCGGTCTGCGGAAAAGGAGAGACATGGTATCTGGACCGGACCGACTTTTTCTACGCAAAGGCGCTGTGCGGGCAGAATGCTGTACAGCTGACTCCCGATAAGAATATGCTAGAGTCAGGAGGAAGGGATCTTCAGGATCTTGCCGACTGCCTGGCAGGACAGGGAAAGGTCACCCTGACCAGATACTATCTGGCTTTTGAGGGGACGGAAGCGAGTTTCCGGCTCTTTCCGGACGGAGTTGCCGTCATTTACAACACGACCGATCCCGGACGCGCGAAATCTATCTATACCGAGTATATAGGGAATTAGAACAAAGGCTTATTATGGAAAGGCTGCCGCGATCATGCGGCAGCCTTTTTGTATTATTAGTTTCATTATGTCAAAGGTTTTATATCTGAATAATCGGCATCGACAGTCTCTATGACCCGTTCGGCGAGTGCCTTCCAGGTGAGACTGCTCATGTCGGGTACAGAAGACGGCGGTTCCAGAGCAGCCTCCTCTAAGGCTGCAGCGAAACGATCGTCGTAATCACCATTTATTCCATCAGACAGCGGCACATAGATGACCGGGGCGTCCGGCAGATGGCTGTCTATGAATCCCCGTGCGCCTGACAGTTCGGTCATGACGATCTTAAGTCCGCAAGCAAGCGCTTCGATGACAGAAAGCGGAAGACCTTCATTCAGAGACGGCAGGACGAAGATATCACTGCGGCGGCAGATATCAGCCAGCTCCGGCTGACTCACAGCTCCTGCGAAGCGGACAGGGAAGGGACAGGCGGCCGCAAGTGTCTCGATCTCTCTTTGTTCCTCGACGCTTCCGGAACTACCGGCCAGAGTCAGATCGAAAGAACTATGTTTTGCCCTGACTGCCAGGATACGCAATGCCCGAAGCAGAGTCGGCACGCCTTTGGCCCGGGACAGCTTTCCGGCAAAGACCAGGCGGACAGGAGAGTGATCGATCCTGTCGGCGGGCGGATAGAAGATCTCCGGGTCATAGCCTGCGCCGACCGTATGTATGCGGTCAGGACCGATATCGAAGACAGAGAAAATCTGTTCTTTCTGCTCTTCGTGCAATGCGAACACACCGTCCAGGCGCGGGATCTGCGCATCGATCAGACCGGCGGCCAGATCATGGGCACGCCGCTGTGTCAGATCCGTGTTGTGACAGAAGGCATAGACCGGGATGTTCGGGAAGTGCCTGCGGATCAGCGCCGTCAGCAGATAGAGGTGATGGCAGAGGATAACATCCGGTCTCATATCAGCCACAGCCTCATCCGCCTTCTCCAGAAAAGCCTGTGAGAAAGACGCCAGTTGTTCTGTTGTCATAGAGCTGTATAGAGAACTGCGGTAGGGCATGACATCGGACATGCCGAAGATATGGAAGGGCAGCATCTGCGTATCGAAAACCACGGGATGCAGATGAGTGCCCTCGGGCAATTCGGATTCAACTTCCGGGATGTCCTCAGTATATACACCCGCTATTACTCCCTGACGGATGCGACCGGACAAAGAAAGACTCTCTATTGCACGGGCCAACTGTGTCAGATAGACACCGCTGCCGGTCGATGAGGGTTTTTGGGCTGTGATATGCAGGATATTCAAGGCGACGGAGTCTCCTGTTCGTCCGCCAGCCGGCTGATCTCCCTGATCTGCGCCATAAACTGATTCAGATGAGTGCGATAATCCTTGATATAGTCAGGGTCTTCGCTGTGGTGCAGGTCATGGATAAACAGATGCTCCTGTCCGTGGATGGCATCGTCGTAACGGCCGAGCAGACCTACAGCCATGTCAGAGCACATATCGGAGATACGCTCAAGATTCTGGAGGACATTCTGAAAATGAATACCGCTCAAGACCTCGCACTGGTGCCTGACCATACGGTCGATGTGATTCTCCTGAAGTATATCGATGACATCGTCGATCGCTTCCTCCATGGCTTCGATCCTGATGGATTCATCAGGATTGTTGTATTTATAAGCTGTCCGCGTCAGTTCCAGGATCTTATCGATCGCACTGAAGACGACCTCCATCTCTGCCATGGCCTGCGTGGAGAAGGAGAGATTATTCTCCTTCATCGCGGTGGCGGCATCGCCGATGTTGTTGGCATAGTCGCCGATCCGTTCAAAGCAGGTCAGAGCACGGAACTGGAAGCTCTGTTTGCGCTTGTCACTGTCCAGAGTGATATTGGGTGACAGATCGATGATATATTTGTTGGCAGCGTCGGCCATGCGGTCCAGCAGCTGCTCACGCTCCTTGATGCGGTCAGTACGCTTTTGATCGTAGGATCTGAACTGGCCTTTGGCAGACTGATAATTGTGGATCGCGACATCGATCATATGTCCGATCAGATGCGAGGACTCAGCGAGTGCTATGGTCGGGCTGTCAAGCAGATGAGCATCGAGATCGCGCAGGTTCTGTTCGATGTCGGAGTCTTCTTCATCGATCGGCGCGTCCTTTTTGATCCACTCGGCGAGATCTGCGATCTTATTGATAAAAGGCAGCATGATGATGGCCGGGATCAGGCGGAAGAGACCGTGCATATTGGCTACGCCGCCTGCATTCAGCGAGGCATTCCACAGGCTGTCAGATATGATCCCGGTGCCGCGCAGGACGGCGATCGTCACAAAGATCAGGGTAGATTCTATAACCGTGTAGATGATATGCACCAGACAGGTGCGGATCTGATTGGGCTTGGCACCGATCCTGCAGACGAGATATGTCGTCAGACAGTCACCGATATTGACGCCGACGATGACCGCGAACACACCGTAGAAATGCACACCGACCGTGCTGGCCAGCGTCTGG
>OMSP01000190.1 GCA_900313775.1 uncultured Eubacteriales bacterium | reverse complement strand
TCTGTGATACACTGATCACAGGAGATCTTCTTATATGGAGAAAAGGAAAAGCCGAAACAAAAAGATATGGTTCGCACTGGGACTGTTCTTGCTGGTGGCCGCAGCCCTGTGGTTCTCCCTGTCCCAATCAGCCGGAGACTACGGACTCCTTTCGGCTTCTGATCTGCCAAAGTATGAGGGCAAAGCATCTGTTGCTGTCGAGGGCAACAAGCCCGATTTCAACAAAAAGAAACTCAAAAAGAAGCATTATGAAAAGTTTTCAAAGCTGGATCGCCGGGGACGCTGCGGCACAGCTCTCGCCTGCATCGGTCCCGAGTCGATGCCCGAGGGTGAGCGCGGTCCGATCGGGATGATTAAACCCTCCGGCTGGCAGATCGCCAAATACAAAGGGATCGACAACGGCGGTTATCTCTACAACCGCTGTCACCTGATCGGATGGCAGCTGACCGGTCAGAACGCCGAGGTAAAGAATCTGATCACCGGCACGCGTTATCTCAACACCGAGGGGATGCTCCCCTATGAGAATATGGTAGCTTCCTATGTCCGGCGCACAAAGAACCATGTCATGTATCGCGTCACGCCGTATTTCTGCAAACGCGAACTCGTCGCGCGCGGAGTGCAGATAGAAGCCCTCTCCGTGGAGGACCACGGAAAGGGCATCTCATTCAATGTCTATTGTTTTAACGTTCAGCCGGGGATCAAGATCAATTATAAGAACGGCGAGAGTGAACGGGAGTGAACATACGGATGCAGATAGAGAAATAGAACGTTGCATCCGTAGAATAAGGCACCGAAGCAGGAAATCACAGAGAAAATACGGATACAATGTAATAATCAGGCAGTTTCATACGTATCACCAAAAGAAAGATCAAGTGCAAAAGAAAAGCGGACGCGAAAGCGCCCGCTTTTGTCATTGGTTGAAAACCCTATCCTTTGATCGAAGCGATATCAATCTGCGTCGAGCACGACTTTCGGATCATCAGGCTTGTCCTTCTTCAGGACGATATTAAGGATGATCGCGACCAGCGCTGCCGGCACGATACCGGAGCCGCCGAATACATAGCTGACCCACTGCGGAAGGTGAGCCAGGACATTGGCTGTCGCACCGAGTCCATAGCCGAGGCCGAGGGAAACAGCCACGATAGTGACTTCGCGGTTGCCGATGCCGTCCTTGGTGATCAGCTGGATACCGGAGACGACGATCGATGCGAACATCATGACTGCCGCGCCGCCGAGCACTGACTGGGGCATCAGCTGGACGATCGCCGCCAGCTTCGGGCAGAAGCCGCACAGGCACAGGAAGATCGCACCCATGGTGATGCAGTAGAGATTGACGATCTTGGTCATGCCGACGAGTCCGACATTCTGGCTGAATGAAGTGTTCGGAAGTACACCGAATAAAGAAGCGATTGTAGATCCGACACCGTCGCAGGCAACGCCGCCCGACAGCTCTTTGTCGGTCGCTTCACGCCCCATACCACCCTCGGTGATACCGGAGAGATCTCCGATCGTCTCCACTGCGGTGACGATGAACATGATGCAGATCGGGATGATCGCTTTGGCTGAAAAGACAAACTTGACCGGCATGATCTTGGGCAGTGAGATCCAGGAGGCAGCGGCCACCTTATCCCACTGAAGGACCCATGAGTGCGTCATTGTCGCTCCGTCGACGACATAGGTCGTCTTGAAGATCAGAGCGAAGATCGCGCAGACGATATAGCCGATGATGATGCCGAAGAGGATCGAGGCCGATGACCAGATGCCCTTGGCGAAATGCTTCAGGATGATGATGGCGACCAGGACGATAAAGCCGACCAGGAGGTTCACCGGATCGCCGAAGTCAGCGTTGTTGTTGCCGCCGCCGAAGCTGTTGATACCGACACTGATCAGTGACAGACCGATCGCGGTGACGACTGTACCGGTGACGACGCTGGGGAAGAAACGGCGCAGCGGCTTTAAGAAGAAGCCGAGGACCATTTCAAACAGACCGCCGATAAAGCTGGCTGCAAGGATCGCGCCGTAGGCCACGACACCGCCGCCCATCGATCCGGCTACGCCGCTCAT
>OMSP01000184.1 GCA_900313775.1 uncultured Eubacteriales bacterium | reverse complement strand
AGCAACCAGAAGGGCTGGGGACTGACCGTCAACAAGGTATGGACCGACAAGGATTTCATGGAGAGCCACGACGATATCTATTTTGCCCTGTATCTCAAGGAGGGCGAAGATATCATCAGCGCGCAGCCGGTCGAGGGGACCGTAAGACGGCTTCAGAATGGAGAGACCGAAGTCTACTACTTCTTCCTGAACCAGGAGCTGGTGAGACCATTCTCGGATTATGTCGTCCGCGAAGTGGTGCTGACTCCCGGGATCGATGATTCCGCGGTGGATGCCGACGGAGTCGTGACAGTCCCGGACGGGGTGACCGTAACACCGATCGCCCCTGACGGAATACTCAGGATCGGCGGGACGCCTGTCGGCGGCGAGCACAAAGATGGGTACGAGTACACAGTCACTTACATACCCGGCGAGCAGACGACACAGAACGAGAACGTGCGTAGAGACCAGGTGGTCAATTCGATCCCCGGTATCGAGATGTACAAGACGGATGTGGAGGGCGCTCCGCTGGCCGGAGCTGATTTCACCCTGAAGGATTCGAACGGGGATGACGTAGCTGCCGGGCTGTATACATCCGACAGCACGGGACTCATCACGATCGCGACCCTGCCGAAAGGAGCTTATACACTGGAGGAGACGAAAGCTCCCCGCGGCTATGTGGGCCTGTCTGTGCCCGTGACGATCACGGTCGGAGAGGACAGCTCGGTCTCGATCAATGCGCCTCCGGACCTGGTGACGCTCGTCGAGAACCCGCCTGACAGCGGGATGACTGCGCGGATCACGGTCAAAAACAGGACTTCCAGCTTCACTGTGAGGAAAGTCGGTGAGACGGATCCGGATACGGGGAACAGAGTGGCCCTTAAGGGCGTGCACTTTGCGCTGTACCGGCAGGTGCGGGATACCAGCGGCAACTACAGAAAAGATTACGCGCCGATGACCGGCTTCGAAAGCCTGATCACGGACGACAACGGCATTGTGCCCAGGATCAACATGAATGAGCTTGTGCCGGGAACATATTACCTGACCGAGACGAAAGCGGCAGAGGGCTACGATATTTTGCCCGACGATCTGTGCTTTACGATCGGACGGGACGGGGCAGTGACGATCAACAGCACGGGACACCAGAGCTGGCTGGAGACGACGACCGATGCGAGCACGGGACTGGTCTCCTATAGGATCACGATACCCAACGATGAGCAGAAAAAGGTCAGTTTCAAAAAAGTCGACAACTCCGTCCCTCACGGGCCGGGACTTCCCGGCGCGAAATTCGACCTGTACAGTTACGACGAAGAGACGGACACGGAAACGCTGATCCATTCTGACCTGGTCTCCAACGCGGAGGGCATGCTTGCCGAACACGCCGAGGGCGGGGATATAACGGTATTCCAGCTCGCGGCAGGCACATATCACCTCCGGGAGACCGAGGCGCCGGCCGGTTACAAAGAGATCGAGGGGCCGATCGAGGTCATCGTCCACCGGTTGGGGGAGGCGCCCGGCAACTCGCTTGGCGTCGACTATGACGACGGGACAAGCTTCCCGACCAGCGTCGAAGGCGCGGTGAGCGTCGACGACGAGGGCGTGTTCACGCTGCTGATCTCCAATTCGTCCGGGGCTGTGCTGCCGGACAGCGGCGGGCCCGGAACGGGGGCGATCAGGCTGATCGGGGTGATGCTGGTTGCGGGTGCTGTGGTGATCATGAAAAGGTGATAGGAAGGTGACAGGGGAGCTCTGAGGTGACAGGGGGCGGTCCTCTGTCACCTTTTTTATGTTAGGGGGGCGACCGCAGGCTCGGCCTGCGGTCGGCGTGGCTGTGGTGGGGCGTGATGGTGCCTCAGAAGCTTTATTCAGAAAGCGGCAGGGTTGGGAGAGTTTGTTGTTGGCCAAGTCATACCCTGCCTGTTATGCCCGACAGGGCTAACTACAAATATAAGCAAAAGTATGAAATCAGGATAAAATGTGTATAATTTGTTAATTCTCAAGATAGGGGGTTGTAATGTATAATAAAATGTTAGGATAATATCAGAACAAAAGCTCAGGCGCTGATGCGTGCCTGAGAAGTAATATAAAAGTCGATGAGAAATTCAGTTAAGACATCGTCAGGAGTACAGCATGGATTTCTTTAACAGGATTGTGGAACGGTTCATTAGAGCGAACCGGAATCTGAAAAAACTGCATAGAGTGGTCTCAGTAATGGCAGCGGTAGTCGTCTTCGTGACAACGTATGCCATGATCCTGCCGGCCATAACTCTGGATAAAAAGACAGCATCCACTCAGTCAGGAATACAGATCGCAGCAGGCGATAATGACCCGGAAAGCGATGGGAACGTTTATGGTACGGAGCCCGAGAAGCCGTCGGATGAAACCGACCGGCAAGGCAGGCCTGGGACCGATCAGGAGGATGAGTCCGAGGACCCGGAGGCAGAAGCTATTACTGAAGGCGGCGCTTCCCATAGTGGGGGTCAGGACGCAGAGGTATCTGAAGAGTATCTTGACGGGGATGACGGCGGATCCGGCGAGACAGAAGCCGAGTCAAGCGGGACATCAGATGGCCTCGACGAGACATCAGATGGACTCAGCGATTCAGCAGCCGGCCTCAATGATACAGCAGATGTCCTCGGCGATACAGCAGAGGAGACAACAGAAGATTCTTCCATTGCCGAGACATTGGCGGAAGGCGAGACTGCGGCAGCAGGAGAAACAGCCGAAGGAACAATAGAAGAGACCAGGCTGATCACGGAAAAGACTCTGCTCACTTATGAATATAAAGATGAATACTATGAAGACGGCATCGATGACGAGAATGATGATGGAGTCGATGACGGCTATTTCGTGTACGCTGAAATCGGCGCGGACGCGAAGCTTCCGGAAGGCGTCGAGGTGAGCGCGGAAGAGATCACCAAAGAGAGCGACCCGGAAGCCTATGAGGCTTACTATGAGAAGGCCCTGAGCGGCCTGCAGGACAAGT
>OMSP01000193.1 GCA_900313775.1 uncultured Eubacteriales bacterium | reverse complement strand
TGCCAATCTGTTGCCAGCACTTAACGGAATTTGTTTGGAACCCGCATAAATACTGACTTCTTTTTGGGCGTTTTCTTATTCGTACTCAATGCCTGTTCTGGTATTATCTGCTCTTCTATGTCTTTCGTATCCATATTGTTGTGCTCTATTCCTTCATATTATATATAATCCACTGTGTCCACGATATCCAAACATCAAAACAACATCACGTGTTTTTCACGTCTTTTTGTGTCCGATTTATTCATATGATGTTAATCGGGCATTTCCTCATCCGGGATATACTCTATCACGTCCTGTACCTGACAGCCCAGCTCCCGGCATATCGCATCCAGCAGCTTCATGCTGATCGGCTTGTTCCTGGCCATCATAGACACCGTTTTGTTGGTGATCCCGACCCGTGCCGCCAGGTCCTGTTTCTTCATTTCCTTATCTATCAATGTTTTCCACAACGGCTTAAAAGATATCATAGTGATCCTCCCTTCGGCAGCCAAAACATAGTACTTGACTTATAGTTTATTGTATCCCGTTATTTTTTACCTGTCAATGATATTATTTTACTTATTAGGTAAAATATTTTTGCGAAATCCATTGACTTCGGCATTGTCTATGATACTATATACACATCAAAACACAAACAACTGTTCGAGAACTGACGAATCACCGGACAGACCAATCACAGAAAGGACAAGCTGAAATGAAGAACGAATGGATCAAGAATCAGAAATTTGGTATCGAAGTCGAGATGACTGGAATCACAAAGAAGAGAGCACAGCGAGTTGTCGCGAAAGCCCTCAATTCCACCAATACCGGCAGGGAACACCACTACGATAACCACTACGTCATCGACAACAACGAGCGCATGTGGAAATGCGAGCACGACGGATCCATCCGCACTACCCACTCTGATGGAACCCCGACAGGAAGCCGGCTCTTCTCTGTCGAACTGGTCTCCCCCGTCCTCACATATGAAGATATCCCTCTGCTCCAGACCATCATCCGGGAACTTAAGAAAGCAGGTGCCTGCGTCAACGAAAGCTGCGGGATCCACATCCACGTCGACGGAGCCAACCACACAGCTGATTCCCTCTTCCATCTCACAGAGCTCTTCCTCGCAAGACAGAACCTCATCTACGATGCACTGGACAATAACGCAAGAGCACGCCGCTGGTGCAGGAAGATCTCCGTCACCCTCAGGGATGCGATCAAAAAGGAGCATAAAACCCTCTCCGATATCGAGAGGATCTGGTACAGCGAAGCAAACGACAACTACTGCGGAAGAATCGACCACTCGCACTATAACCCCACCAGATACCACGGGCTCAACCTGCACGCATTCTTCAGCAAGGGAACCATCGAGTTCCGCCTGTTCAACTCCACTCTCCATGCAGGGAAGATCAAAGCATACATCCAGTTCTGCCTCGCGGTCAGCGGGTGGGCAATCTCCACCAAGAGGGTGTTCTTCAAGGACCTGACCGGAGCCACTGAAAAGCAGAAAGTAGACACCATGAGGGCATTCCTCATCAACCGCCTCGGACTTGAGGGCGAAGAGTTCAGGACCTGCCGTATCCACATGATGGCCATCGTCAAAAAGAACGCTGGTATCCAGTGCAGGGCTGAGAACCGAGCAGAAGAGATCGCATAACGAAAGGGGTGGACAATGAACTACGCAGAAAAGATGGCAATGGAAGCAAAGCTCCTCTCCAACCTGGCCTCCTGGATGGAGGTCAGGGGGGAAGTGATCCATGACAGATCACAGTCGAATGCCTACACCGGAATCCGGGTCAGAGAGATCAGATGGAAAGAATCACTGTATAGGATCGTGGACGTGGATGGTATGACCTGTGAACTCAAGAAAATCGGCTGAGAAAAAGGAGGATATCAATGAAAGTATATGTCGCATACGGAAGCAACCTCGACACAGAACAGATGGCATGGCGCTGCCCGAATGCCAGGATAATATCCAGTGGCATGCTGGAAGGATGGGAGCTGATCTACAGACGCAGCTACTCCGGAGCCTACGCCACTATCAGGCAGGCTCCTGGTAAGTATGTCCCTGTCGGCCTCTGGAAGATCTCTGCGGCCGATGAGAGGGCTTTGGACAGGTACGAAGGATTCCCTTCGTTCTACCAGAAACACACCGTGGAGGTCCTTGTGGACGGTGGCAGGAAGGTGACCGGAATGGTCTACATCATGCGCCCGGATGCAAGGCCTGGATATCCTTCCGAAGCCTACATCGATACAATCTACAGGGGATACATTGACTTCGACCTCGATGCCCGGTTTCTGGCGGACTCCATCCGCCTGATCCGCGAGGAAATGGCGCAAACAAAAAAGAGGCCGTAAAGCCTCTTTTCCGTTGTCCGGACCGTTGCAGCGGTCTCAGCTGGGGAGTGGTCTACTTCATGTCCGGCTTGTCATCGGGACTCGGTTTCCATACGATCAATTCACTCAGCTCGCAGTCCAACACCGTACAAATTCGGTCAAGATGGTCAAGGTTGACCCTCTCTGCGAGCTCGTGGTACAGCTCACCGATCGTGTTTGGTCTGATTCCTGTCCGACGCGACAACTCAGCCTGCGTCATTCGGAGTTCCCCCAGCTTGCGGGACAAGAGAATTTTGATCATTGCCATTGCTCCTTCCGTTCTAATGTATCGCCAAAGAGTTCTTTGGAAGGAATAATGTTATAAAATATCGGAATACGTTATAAAGTGCCATTAAAAAAAGGCCCCAGAAGAGACAGGCTTTTCTGTCCCTCTGGGGTTTTGCATAGTCACCGGGTCCCGGATGGCTCTATGCTCAGATAGAATTGATGTATTCGGCCATCGCCTTGATCAGGCCGTCACGGTGATAGCGCAGGACTTTCGTCACAGCATCCTGGATATCATCGTAACTGCTGCCGAGCTTCTTCCTGCGC
>OMSP01000180.1 GCA_900313775.1 uncultured Eubacteriales bacterium | reverse complement strand
GTGATGAAAACTGTCGAAGGAAGAAAGTTGCAATTATATCGTTAACTATAGTAAAATAAGAGCACTCGGATATGCTGTGTCCGCATTTATATGAAGTATATGATCATGCAGATCCTGTTCATCTGCGGATGCATAATATGTTTCGCTCTGACTGGGTGCGGTGCAGACCGGTCTGCCGGCATTATCGATATTCAGGCGGAAGGACCGTCCGAAACGAAAGATGAGAAAAATACGGAAGATGCGGAAGATAAGGCAGAAGAGCAGACACAGTCTGTCGTTGCCGTTTATGTCTGTGGTCATGTAAACAGACCAGGTGTCTATGAACTTGCCTCCGGAAGCCGTGTCTGCGACGCGATCGAAGCGGCGGGCGGAGTGAAAGAAAAGGCTGACGCCGAGATCATCAATCAGGCTGAAACGGTTTCGGACGGTATGAGACTGTATATACCTTCCAGAGATGAGGCAAGTAATGTTGACCGCATGTCACAGGGGGCCGGCGGCAGATCATCCGGAAGTGTTCCCCCTGCTGTAAACAGTCAGGATTCCGGTCTTGTCAATATCAATCAGGCAGACAGAGAAGAACTGATGCAGCTCAGTGGCATAGGAGAGAGCAAGGCAGACAGCATTATACGCTACCGGGAAGAGAACGGACCTTTTTCAAAGATCGAAGAGATCATGAATATCAGGGGGATCAAAGAGGGAGTCTTTGACCAGATCAAAGACTCGATCACGGTATGACAAGGAGATCATATGGCCAGACGTATACTAGTAGTTGATGATGAAGCGCTGATCGTGAAAGGGATCCGCTTTTCTCTGGAACAGGACGGTATGGAAGTCGATACCGCATATGACGGAGAAGAGGCTCTGAAAAAGGCCAGGACCGGGCGGTACGACCTGATCATGCTCGATGTCATGCTTCCAGGTCTGTCGGGGCTTGAAGTCTGTCAGCAGATCCGCAGTTTTTCCAAAGTGCCGATCATGATGCTGACTGCGAAGGGCGCAGATATAGATAAGATCATGGGACTGGAATACGGCGCCGATGACTATGTCACCAAACCGTTCAATATTCTTGAGATCAAAGCCAGGATCAAAGCGATCCTCAGAAGGACCGGAACAGCTGCAAAGAAACAGGCGGAGTCAAGACCCGCAGTCATATCAAGTCATGGTCTGAAGATCGACGCAGACCGTCACCGTGTCTATCTCAACAACCGCGAGATCAATCTGACCACCAAGGAGTATGATCTTTTGGAATTGCTGGCCAGGAAACCCGGTAAGATCTATACGCGCGATCAACTTCTCGCAAAGATCTGGGGCGAGGATTATTACGGCGATGCACGCACGGTAGACGTGCATATCAGGCGACTGCGTGAAAAGATCGAAAAGACGCCGGCGCAGCCTTTCTTTGTCTGCACAAAATGGGGTGTGGGTTATTACTTCAGAGGCTGATCCCGCATGAAGAAAAAGACGCACAAACGACATTTCTGGAAGAAAATGCGCTTCCGCATCATACTGTCCATGGTGCTGATCGGCGTCATTCCTTTTCCTCTGTTATTCTATTACGCCATCCATACCTATGAAGAGCGCATAACGGATTTCAATCTGTCCAGTCTCGCGGGCCACGAACATGTACTGGCCGATCGTCTGTCTGAAGGGTTTTACTGGAATAAGCAGAATGAACAGCTCAATCAGCTGTTGATTCAGCACGCCAATGAAGCCGGTGGCAGGACCATGGTCATGGACCAGTCCTGCACGATCCTGTTTGACAGCTATGGTGCCGACACAGGAAAGACGATGATAGACGGGTCGGTCATGCGCGCTTTCGCCGGCAGCGAGTCGTCCGGTTATGACAGCGACAGGCATTATATGCGTGTCACGATACCTGTATACGGAAGCGACGGAGAGAGTGTTATGGCGGTGCTCTGGACGGGTGTACCGACATCCTTCATAGATCTGGTCAGAGGAGATGTTTTCGACACCACAACTATGATGCTCATAGGCGTACTGGCTGTCATCGTACTGCTTATCTATGTGCTTTCCTCTTTGCTTGTAAGACCGTGGCATAAGCTGACAGATGCCATGAACGAGACCGCGATGGGCGCTAATAATGACGAAGTAGATGTGACAGGATACAACGAGACCATGCTTGCTTCTGAATCCTTCAACCTGCTGAAAAACAGATATGAGGTTCTGGACAATTCCAGGCGTGAGTTCGTGGCCAATGTCTCGCATGAGCTGAAGACGCCGATAGCTTCTATGAAGGTGCTCGCTGATTCCCTGCTGGAACAGGAGGAAGTGCCGGTTGATCTGTACAAAGAATTCATGAAAGATATAGGTACGCAGCTTGACCGCGAGACTACTATCATCGATGATCTGCTGGCATTGGTCAAGCTTGACAAGCGCTCAGCCACGCTGAGATTGTCAGATGTGAACGTAAATAATATGCTTGAAAGCCTGATAAAGCAGCTGGGACCCCTGGCTGCGTGGAAAAACATCGCCGTCACACTGGAAAGCCATCGCAATGTCGTAGCGCATTTGGACGAGGTAAAACTCTCACTGGCGTGCATGAATATCTTGGAGAATGCCATAAAATACAACAGGAAAAACGGTTCGATCAAAGTGACACTGGATGCCAGAGACGAGCAATGTGTAATATCGTTTGCAGACACCGGTATTGGTATACCGCAGGAGGATATCGACAAGGTCTTCGAGCGATTCTACCGCGTTGACAAGTCCCATTCGCAGCAGATGGGCGGCAGCGGATTGGGTCTGTCTATCGTTCGTCAGGCTATTGAGATCCAGGGCGGACATGTGACTATTCAGAGTGTGGAAGGGCAGGGTACGATCGTGACTGTCACTGTTCCTCTGATGGTCGATCACTCACAGGTCATTCAGAAGGGGGGCGGATCATGAAAAGACTAGCGCTGATCATCCTATGCCTCCTGACAGTTGCAGGCATCACCGGATGTTCCTTTCCCTGGCAAAAGTCGGAGAAGGCGGAGCCGAAGTATGACGGTTATCTCTATTTTCTGAATGATGACCACACAGATCTTGTGCGCGAAGGATTTCGTTTTGAAGGCAAAAGCGGTCAAGCCCTGGCGGAAATGATCGCATCCAGGCTGGCGGCCAACGCAGAAGATGAGCACGACAGCCCTCTGCCTGACGGAGTAGTGATAGAGAAGGTCCTTATCGAGGATGCACATATACACGTCTATCTTAATGCAATGTTCAATAAAGCGTCAGTAACGGAGCAGACGCTTTGTATGGCTGCTCTCGTCAAATCATTCGATCAGATCAGCGACGCGAACGGAGTACTGTTTTATACTGACAATCAGCCGCTTGCCGACAATGCAGGCAATGTCTATGATGTAATGACAAAAGAAGGATTCCTGTACAGTCCCTCAATCTATCCGACAGAGGCGGTATCACAGACATTGGATCTTTACTACGGTGACAAGAACAGCGCTCATCTGAAGAAGGAGTCGGTCTCTGTCAAGACCAGCGGAGAAGAGCAGCCTGTGCGCATCATCGTGCAGCATCTTATTGACGGTCCGGCTTTTGAAGAAGAGACTGCTCTGATCCCGCCTAATACGCAGATCATCAGTGCCGTACTAGTCGGCGATACAGCTTACATCAATCTGGACAACGGGTTTGCGGACACCAATGTCAAAGTCGAGCCTTCACTGGCTGTCTATTCGATCGTCAATTCAGTTACGGCAAACACTTCAGCCTCACTGGTCCAGATCCAGATAGAGGGCAAGACACCGGCTTCCTACGGCGGTGAGATCGATCTGCGCCATCCGTTGAAAACCAAAAAATCACTCATCAAGTAAAAGGGGACTCTGTCATGTCAAGACCGCGCATACTTGCGCGGCTCTGTCTGTCTATTATCTTTCTCACGGCTTGTATCACGCTTGCCATTTCAAGGGGACATCCCTATAAGGCGGAATTCTCGTATCTTCAGTCCTCCGTTCCGGACGGTTCATCTGTTAAAGTTCTCGCCCGTGTGTCTGCAAAGATCCGGGGACGTGAAGGTGTCCGGATCGTATTGGATGTCCGGGAACTGTCGTGCCGTCATCATAGCTACAGAGCCGGTAAACTGAATATTTACAGCGATAAGGATTATCTCAATATCGGTGATCTTATTGAAACGGGAGGCACTCTTGAATACTATGACCACGCCCGCAATCCGGGCAATTTTGACAGCCATTTCTATTATGGCGTACGCGGCATAGACGGAAGAGTTGCGACAGGATATGTCAAGATCATACAGAGAGCAGGCATCGGACTGAAGGAATGGATGTATCGCGCATCGGTCAGGGCAAGCGCTGCGCTTAACCAGGGTATGGGAGATTCTGAAGGCAGCATGATGTCATCCATCTTGCTGGGCAATCGTGCGATGATGGATCAGGATCTGCGAACTCTCTATCAGAAAAACGGGATCGCACATATTCTTGCCATATCAGGCCTGCATCTGAGCCTGATGGGTCTCGGAATTTACAGCTTACTTAAAAAGGCCGGTCTTCCCTATTACCTGCGGTTTTCACTGACAGTGTCGCTGCTGACATTTTACATGATCCTTACAGGTTTTTCCGTTTCGATATGTCGTGCGATGATCATGTTAGTCGTCAAGATGATCAGCGAAAAGACCGGGCGCTGCTACGACGGTCTCACGGCTTTGTCAGTCGCAGTTGTCTTTATACTGTTTCTCAGTCCGTGGTATCTGTGGGACGCATCCTTCCAATTGTCCGTGAGCGCTGTCTGCGCTCTGTATATTGCCGGAAGCTCAGACAATAAGCACGGCAGATTGCAGGAAGCTCTTCGCTCGTCGCTTGGTATTTTCTTTATATCTCTTCCAGTGACTCTCTGGCATTTTTTTGAGGTATCTCCTTACTCAGTTATTCTCAATCTGGTCGTCATTCCATTACTGCCGGTAGCTATGATAAGCGGACTCATCGGGATCCTCGCATCCGTCGTTCTGCCATTCGGAAGCGCAGTGTGGGGTATGCCGGCTTTTACGACGGCAAAGGTCGTGTTAAAGATCTATGAAGCCGGCTGTCACCTGACAGAATTTCTCCCCGCTTCCCGCATTTGCGCCGGAAGACCGCCGGCCGTACTGATAGTTTTCTACTATACGGCACTGTATCTGTGCTGCCGGCTGAAGGAGGATTGTAAGCGCGGGGGGAATCTGCGGTATTTGATACCGTGTATGATACCGGTCTGCTCCTTTTGTTGTATCCTTTGTTTTTATCCTGTCAAAAGCCTTCTGACGGATCGTACGGAGATCGTCATGCTCGATATAGGTCAGGGTGATTGTCTGTTTATAGATGATGGAAGAGGGGCACGTTTTTTAGTCGATGCCGGCAGCTCCTCAATTGATAACGCAGGTTCGGCGAGGATCGAGCCGTTTTTGCTCAGCAGAGGCATTCATCGATTGGATGCTGTCTTTATTTCGCACGGCGACATGGACCATATCAGTGCAGTTTTCGAGAACATGGAACATACACGGCCTTCAGTCAGGATCAAACGCCTGATAATAACAGAAGAGGACTACCGGGACGAAAACCTGGAATACCTGAATAATGCAGCCGGTAACACAGATATCCCGGTATCTGTAATGAGAAGCGGGCAGCAGATCACAGTTAACAACATTATCATGCGATGCCTTGGTCCTCCTAGCGGTACGGATCGGGGACCCAGGCCTGAACCGGGCAATGAAGCGTCCATGGTCCTTCGGCTGGAGCGCGGGGCATTCTCGATGCTCTTTACAGGGGATATTGAAGGGAAAGGGGAGGAAGCGCTGGTCCGGTCTCTCGGTAACGACGAATGCTGTACTGTGCTTAAGGTGGCTCATCACGGATCCAAATACAGTACGAGCAGTGAACTCCTTGAGAAAACACATCCGAAAGCAGCTCTGATATCAGCAGGCGAGAACAATCTTTACGGCCATCCGCACGAAAAGACTCTGCGTTTATTACAAGAGTACGGTGCTCTCATCTATCGAACCGATATAAGCGGCGCGATCAGTGTGGAGACTGATGGAGGATCCACAGTGATCAGTACGCCGTCTCGTTGACAAATAAAGACATTTTGAGCTATATTATATAAGATAATATGTAGGATTTTGCATGGAAAAGTTTGAATGAAAAAGCGTATTGCATCAATCTTAATAGCCTTGGCGCTTGTCATAATAACTTTGGCGCAGACAGAGTTCCTTTCCGTTACCGGTGAGGGCGGAGAGCCTGCTGATCCTTACTGCACCGAAACTGAGGTTGCGACAGACACGGAAGAAACAGATGATATCGATGAGGAAGGTGTTGTGACCTCCGGTGAGCTGACAGATCCTGACGGCGGCGATGATACGACGTCTTCACAGACCGATCAGGATGTGACATCGGATGATCAGGAGGACGGCAGTACGGAGACAGATCCTGTTAAGGAAGCTGAAGTTTCCGAAGGAACTGACGCCGAGGACGCTGAACCTGACGGTAATGTGCAGGATCAGATACAGACTGTTTCCGGTCAGGACAAGACAGACACAAAGACCGAGCCGAGGTCAGTCGAGAAGACAGTCCCCCAAAAAGCAAAAAAGAAGATCGAAACCAGCAAGACTGATTCCGATTCAGATAAAGCACCCGCTGATCTTAAACTGGATATCAACACGAAAGACAGAACTGCCGTTCTGGATGAACCCAACAGTCCTCTGAACGCCTCAGAGATCAAAGGGACGAGGAGAAGGCTGGGAGGAAAGTACACAGACTACCTGCTGAAAGAGTATCAAATCGAGTTCTCCGATGATTTTGCTCTGATCATGGAAGAGATCGAAAATGATTTTGAGCTGTCACACGGGCTGATCACACGCGAGACGTATGAGATGCGCCAGGATAATCTGGAGCGCGGAGTCGTCTTTGGTCCGGACGAGAGCAGTGCGCTCGCGAAGGCGTCCTGTGACGATGAGATGATCGTTCTGTCCACAGATGAAGTGGAGCTGCTGACCGCTGAGACCGATGATCAGGAATATGCTGACCAGCTGGCTTACCAGGCGACTGTCGCCACCTACCATTACAGAAATTGGGGAGATATCCTGGCTGTCTATATCGCCGGTCAGAAGAAGGCGGGAGCCGAAAAAGTCCGGCTCAATAAAAAGGCCAAGCCTGCGATCGCCGCGTTGTTTGCCGAGATGAACGATGTGGAGATCACTGATCAGGAAAACCTGATAGCGGTGTTTAAGTATCGCACGGCAGAAGAGTATATTGCCGATAAAGAAGCGGCAGGGAGCGGTGATCCGTCGATGCGTGAGAGGATAGCTGACTATCTCGATCCCGGTTTCCTGACGATATGTGCGGCTGAATGCGGTTCAAGGCAGCTGACGCTCGGCGCCATGGAAGCTGCATATTCGGATGATCCGGAGAAGGCGGTAAGCGCCGAACGTGAAGCGGTCGTGCTGGCGGCCCAGACACTTAACGGCAAGATCCACTATTTCTGGGGCGGCAAATACAACCATATCGGATGGAATAAGGCCTGGGCTACGCCGAAGATCGTCACAAGCGCAGGCAGCAGCGACAGCGGTTCTCTCAGACTTTTGGGCATGGATTGCAGCGGATTCGTCTCATGGTCGTTTATCAACGGCTTCGGCAGCGAGGACGCAGGCAGTATCCTCGGACAGGGAACAGCTTCTCAGTGGGTGACAAGTGAACCTGTAACAGATGAGGAAGCTCAGATAGGAGATCTCGTGTTCCTGCACGCTCCCAATGCCGGCAGTATCAACCATGTCGGCATCCTGGTGGGCAGGGACGAAGACGGCGATTGGATGGCTATCCACTGCAACGGAAGCGACAACAATGTATCCGTTGAACGCGCTTATGACGCCGGTTTCCGCTATATACGCAGACCGGTCATATATCAGAACTGACGTTTCGACGGACAGGAAGATTTTTTAACCGCGGATGACACAAGATATAGTGCTGTCCGCGGTTTTTTACAACTAAAAAAATGAGAAAAATTCTTTTATATTTATTGTAATAGCTTTTGAAATCTTCTATAATGGCATTGTAAATGTCAAAGGGATATCCCTGTATCTCAATTCAAAAAGGAGGATTATGATTATGAGGAAAAAATGGTTAGCAATCCTTGCTTGCATCGCCATGGTAGCAACACTGTTCGCCGGCTGCGGCGGATCAGATTCATCGGGCGGCGACAGCGAGGGAAGCGACATGAAAGTCGGCTTCATTTTCCTGCATGATGAGAACTCTACCTATGACTTGAACTTCATCAATGCTGCGAAAGCCGCAGGAAAAGAGCTCGGTATTCCTGAAGAAAACATCATCCTCAAGACCAATGTTCCCGAAGGACAAGAGTGCTACGAGACCGCTGCTGATCTTGCTGACAGCGGATGCGGCATCATCTTCGCCGACAGCTTCGGTCACGAGGACTATATGATTCAGGCTGCTCAGGAGTTCCCGGACGTTCAGTTCTGCCATGCAACAGGCACGAAGGCTCACACAGAGAAACTCGACAACTATCACAATGCATTCGCGTCCATCTATGAGGGACGTTTCCTGGCCGGCGTTGCCGCAGGTATGAAGCTGAATGAGATGATCGAGAAGGGTGAGATCAAGAAGGAAGAGGCTAAGATCGGTTATATCGGCGCCTATACATACGCTGAAGTGGTTTCCGGTTATACATCATTCTTCCTCGGCGCACGTCATGAGTGCCCGTCCGCTACCATGGAAGTCACCTTCACAGGTTCCTGGTATGATGAGACAGCCGAGAAGGAAGCTGCCAACAAGCTGATGGACAACAAGTGCGTACTTATCAGCCAGCATGCTGACTCCATGGGCGCCCCGACAGCTTGCGAGAGCAGAGGAGTTCCGGATGTGTCCTACAATGGTTCCACAAAGGATGCTGCTCCGAACACCTATATTATTTCCTCTCGTATCGACTGGACTCCGTATTTCGTCTATGCCATCAAGGCTGCTCAGGCAGGAGAGGCGATCGATGTCGACTGGACAGGTACACTTCAGACCAAGTCTGTGCTGCTGACAGAGCTCAACGAAGACGTCGCTGCTAAGGGCACACAGGATGAGATCGACAAGATCACAAAGGAACTCGAGGATGGTTCACTCCATGTATTCGATACCTCCGCATTCACGGTTGAAGGCAAGAACCTTGATTCCTACAAGGCTGACGTTGATACTGACGCTGATTACACACCGGATACGGAAGTCATCTCTGATGGCTACTTCCATGAGTCCGAGTATCGTGCAGCTCCGTACTTCGATCTGAGGATCGACGGCATCAAGCTGCTCGACGAGGCATACTAATTAACACAGTCTCAAAAGGCTGACGAATGCAGAACGATTGAGATTTGACAGGAAAGTCCCGATCTGAGCGATCGGGACTTTCTTCTTAAAAGGAGGTGAACGCTTTGGACCAACGCGTGCCTGCTGTATCAATGCGAAATATCACGAAGACGTTCAATTCTGGCGCTGTTGTCGCCAACAAAGACGTCTCGATCAATATATACCGCGGCGAGATCCTGGCGCTTCTGGGTGAGAATGGAAGCGGCAAGACAACGCTGATGAATATGCTGTCGGGGATCTATTTTCCCGATGAAGGTCAGATCTTTGTTGACGGAAAAGAAGTGGTCATCCGCTCACCGAAAGATGCTCTGGATCTTGGTATCGGCATGATCCACCAGCATTTCAAGCTGGTCGATGTCCTGACCGCGACAGAGAATATTATCCTCGGTCTGAAAGAGAAAGGGAAACTGGATCTGAAAGCTGCCGCGAAGAAGATAAAGGATATCTGCGACCAGTATGGCTTCGATCTGGATCCGATGCAGAAAGTCTACAACATGTCTGTGTCACAGAAGCAGACCGTTGAGATCATCAAGGTCCTTTACAGAAATGCTGATATCCTGATCCTCGATGAGCCTACCGCAGTGCTGACACCTCAGGAGACTCAGAGTCTCTTCAATGTCCTTCGCAACATGAAGGCAGACGGCAAGGCAGTCATTATTATCACACACAAGCTCAACGAGGTGCGCGAGATCTCCGACTTCGTGGACGTCTTGAGACACGGTGAGTTTATCGGATCTCTGACAACATCCGAGAGCACGCCGCAGGAGTGGACTGATATGATGGTCGGCCGCAAGGTGACACTCAATATCGAACGTCCCGATCCGCTCGGGCTGCCGCCCCGCCTGAAAGTAAAGGATCTGACTGTCCGCAGCGAGGAAGGTCTGATCAAGCTGGATCATGTATCTTTCGATGTCAGTGGCGGCGAAGTGCTCGGTATCGCCGGCATCTCGGGAAGCGGTCAGAAAGAACTGCTGGAAGCCATCGCCGGACTGCAGGTCACCGAGGAGGGATCTGTCATCTATGTCGAAGACGACGGCACGGAAGAGGAACTTCTCAATCAGGATCCGAATAAGATCCGCAGGATGGGAATCACGCTTTCCTTCGTCCCCGAAGACCGTCTGGGCATGGGCCTGGTCGGCAACATGGATCTGGCAGATAATATGATGCTTCGTACATTCCGTAAAGGTAAATCACCATTTACAGACAGGAAGAATCCGCACAAGCGCGCGGAGCTGATCGTCAAGGAACTCGAGGTCGTCACCCCGAGCATAGAGACGAGCGTACGCCGTCTCTCCGGCGGTAATGTTCAGAAGGTACTGGTCGGCCGGGAGATCGCTGAAGCCCCGAAGGTCCTTATGACAGCCTATGCTGTGCGCGGACTGGACATCAATTCTTCGTATACCATCTATGATCTGATCAACCAGCAGAAACAGAAGGGCGTCGCTGTCATATATGTCGGCGAGGATCTGGATGTGCTGATCGAGCTGTCAGACCGCATACTCGTACTCTGCGAGGGAGAGCTGTCAGGTATTCTCGATGCGAGAAAGACTGATAAGAATGAAGTAGGTCTCTATATGACAAGCCTGCACGGAGAAGGAGGTGAAGCGTCATGAATAAAAAGACAAAGACACCTTTCTTCCATATAGTCAAGCGAGGCGAGATCCCGCGCTGGGAAAGCATCATGATCCACGCGATAGCGCTTATCCTGGCTCTTATCCTCTGCGCGATCCTGACTACTCTGCTGACTGGACAGAATCCGATCGATGTCTACGCTACGATGTTTGAAGGTAACTTCGGCACGGAGCGCAAGACCTGGATCCTCTTGCATCTGCTTGCTGTGCTTTTGGGCATTTCGCTTGCTCTGACACCGGCCTTTAAAATGCGCTTCTGGAATATCGGAGGCGAGGGCCAGGTCCTGATCGGCTGTATGGCCTCAGGCGCGGTTATGCACAACTGGCCGCAGCTGCCGAACGCTCTGCTGTTGTTGTTGATGCTGATAGCAGCTCTGGCCGCAGGTGCGCTCTGGGGCTTCTTACCGGCTATCTGTAAGGCTAAATGGGGCACCAACGAGACGCTGTTCACACTGATGATGAACTATGTTGCCATTCAGATCACAGCGTATTATACAATCCGTTGGGAAGTGCCGAAGGGATCCGGCAAGATCGGCATCATCAATCAGGCTTCTCACAAAGGCTGGCTGCCTTCGATAGCGGGACAGCAGTATCTGCCGACTATTCTCGTGGTGGCTTTGCTGACGGTGCTTCTGTACTTCTATCTGAAATACAGCAAACAGGGTTACGAGATCGCTGTTGTCGGTGAAAGCGAGAGGACGGCCCGTTATGTGGGTATCAAGGTCGAGCATGTCATCGTGCGAACGATGTCACTGACCGGTGCGCTCTGCGGATTGATGGGCTTCCTGCTTGTATCCGGGTCGGCTCATACGATCACGACAACGCTGTCTGACGGACGCGGATTTACCGGCGTCATGGTGGCATGGATGGGTAAGTTCAACCCGATCATCATGATCTTCACTTCGTTCCTGATTTCCTTTATGGGTAACGGAGCACAGGAAGTGGCGAGCCGTTTCCACCTGAACCATTCGTTCAGTGATATCCTTACGGGTATCATTATCTTCTTCCTGATCGGATGTGAATTCTTCGTGAGCTATAAACTGTCACACAACAAGAAAGGGAAGGAGGAGTAAGACATGTTTGATATCGTATCATTTTTTCCGCGTGCGGTCGTGCAATCTGTCCCGCTTCTCTGCGGCAGTACCGGTGAGACGATCACAGAGAAATCCGGCAACCTGAACCTCGGTATTCCGGGTATCATGTATGTCGGCGCCATCAGCGGTGTTATCGGATCGTTCTTTTATGAGCAGTCTCTGAAAGCTTCAGGATCAACGATCAACACATTTCTGGGCATAGCGATTCCGATGGTCTGCTCTATACTGGGATCGCTCTTGATGGGTCTGATCTACTGTTTCCTGACTGTCAGTCTCAGAGCAAATCAGAATGTTACCGGCCTGGCTCTTACCACTTTCGGTGTCGGTTTCGGTAACTTCTTCGGAGGATCTTTGATCAAATTGACCGGATCCGAAGTCCCGTCGATCGCCCTGACACAGACACATGGCTGTTTCGTTCATAAACTGCCCCTGGCGGCAAAAACGGGGTGGTTTGGCAAGATGTTCCTTAACTATGGATTCCTGGTGTATCTGGCGATAATCATCGCTCTGATCGCAGCTTATGTGCTGCGTCATACCAGGCTCGGGCTGAACCTTCGTTCCGTTGGTGAAGATCCGGCGACGGCTGATGCAGCAGGTATCAACGTCAACCGCTATAAGTATTTTGCCACTTGCATCGGCAGCGTTATCGCCGGGCTGGGCGGATTGTTCTATATCATGGACTACGCTTCGGGCGTCTGGAGCAATGACGGATTCGGCGACAGAGGATGGCTCGCGATCGCTTTGGTCATCTTTACGATCTGGCGTCCGAATGTCGGCGTTTTGGCTTCGATCCTGTTCGGTGCGCTGTATATCCTGTATCTGTTCATTCCGACAGGTGCAAATGCGGCGATCAAGGAGTTCTACAAGATGATCCCCTATGTCGTCACACTTCTCGTGCTGGTCACAGTCAGCATGCGAAAGAGGAGAGAAAACCAGCCGCCGGCTTCACTCGGAAACTCATACTTCCGTGAAGAGCGTTAATGTGGTATAGTATAGGTGAACAGACATTTTCACGAAGGGAGAACATGTTATGGCTTCATCAAAAAACCAGACAGAAGCTCTGATCGGCGGAAAAGTATTTACCTTGAGCGGATTTGAGAGCGAAGAGTATCTGCAGAAGATATCCTCGTATCTGAATCACAAGATCGAGGAGTGCGCGGCGAGCGACAGCTATCGTAAGCAGAGCGCTGATGCGCGTAGTGTCCTTCTGGCTCTCAACGTGGCCGATGATTATTTCAAAGCTAAAAAGCAGGCCAGTTCTCTCGAAGGCGATCTGGAGATCAAAGACAAAGAGATGTATGATCTGAAGCATGAACTGATCTCTGTACAGATCAAATGTGAAAACGCCGAAAAGAATCTGGACCGTGTCAAGAAGGAGAACAACAATCTTCAGATGAAGATCGTAAAACTTGAGACGGAAAACAAGAACAACAAGGCCAGAAGAAACGGCTGATCATCAAGTTGTTTAAGGGAGTAACGAGGTTGCCGCATAACCGTGCGGCAACCTTGTTTTGAAGTTAATGAAATCATTTAATCACAAGTCCAAGTCATACATAGAGCTTCTTGCACCGGCCGGTTCTTTTGCCGTGATGCAGGCAGCAGCAGACGCAGGTGCCGATGCAGTGTACGTATCAGGAAAACGTTTCGGCGCCCGGGCCTTTGCGCCGAATTTTTCGGAAGAAGAGCTGCTGGAAGCAATAGACTATCTGCATCTGAGGGACTGCAGACTGCATCTGACTGTCAATACGTTGATGAAAGAGGCAGAGCTTGATGAAGGTCTGTATCGATATCTTGAACCCCTGGTATCAGCAGGTCTTGACGCGGTGATAGTCCAGGATCTCGGTGTGCTTTTTTTGCTGCGCAGCTGGTTTCCGGAACTTCCTGTGCACGCCAGTACTCAGATGAGCGTGACAAGCCGGGAGGGGGCAGCTCTTTTGAAACGAGCAGGCGCAGACCGTGTCATTTTGGCTCGCGAATTGTCACTGTCTGAGATCGCATCTGTATCTTCAGTCGAAGGTCTGGAGGTTGAGACATTTATACACGGAGCGATGTGTTATGCATACTCGGGGAAGTGCCTCTTCTCGAGCACCTTGGGAGAGAGAAGCGGGAACAGGGGCACATGTGCACAGCCTTGCAGGCTTGCCTACAGTGTTTCTGATGATACAGATCCGCAGTATATTCTCAGTATGCAGGATCTGTGTACACTTGATAAGATCCCGCAGCTTATCTCTGCAGGCGTATCTTCCTTCAAAATTGAAGGTCGCATGAAAGACTCGGACTATGTCGCGTCAGTGACTGCGCTTTACAGAAAATACCTTGACCGCTGCCTCAAAGATGGCGGTATCAACACTCATTATGATGTCAGCAGGAAAGACAGAGCAGAGGCAAAAGCATACGCAAGGGCGATCTGCGGTCCAGGATATCTGGAAACGCGCAACGGACCGAATATGATCACGCCTGGGGATCCTTCTTACAGGACCAAGGAAAAAGGAAATGCCAGCTTTGTCAGTCGTACTGCCTCGTACCCGAAAAAACTGCCGGTCACGGCATCGCTCGCTATACACATAGGAGATCCTGCTGTTCTGAAGCTGTCGGCACGAGGAAAGACTGTAACAGTCTCGTCGTTAGATGCAGCCGAGAAAGCACAAAAAGCTCCTCTGGATCCTGAAATGGTCCGGACACGTATGGAAAAGACTGATAAGTGGCCGTTCGCACTTCAATGGGAAGAAGTGCTTCTGGATGGCCATGTCTTTCTGCCGGTATCGCAGATGAACAGCATGCGCCGTCAGGCGTTCTGTGATCTTGCGAAAGAGTTGACAGAGCCTTACAGACGCTCAACCTCTATCAAGGGATCTGAAAACATTCAGGCGGCTTCCGAACTGTATTGTAAACATACCTGTGAAAAAACGGATGCTATTCAGGCTAAAAAGGAAAAGATCCACGCTCTGGCTACGACAGAGGAGCAGATAAATGCACTGCTGGATGAACCGGATGTGGGCCGTATCTATATCGAATCAACACTTGTGCGGGATGACACTCCCTGGGAACAGTGGATATCGCATGCTCACAGCGGCGATTACAGACAGGAGGTCATGATCGCCCTGCCGCATATATACCGTCCGCAGGGCGAGGCTGCTTATGTCCCGCCAGTATTCAGAAAGGATCATTTCCTGCTGCGGCAATTTGACGGCATCCTTGTGCGCGCATTAGATGAGCTGGCATGGCTGGCAGAACAGGATATCAGACAGCCTGTATATACAGACTATATGCTCTATGCTTTCAATTCGTCGAGCGTCGTTTTTCTCTGTGAGAGAGGGGTAAAAGGCATCTGTTACAGTCCGGAAATGAGCAAATATGAACTCGCAGATGTGGAGAAAAGTATAGCAGAGCATACAGTATGTCCGGACCGCGAGGTCTTTGCATATGGGAAGCAGATCAGGATGCTCAGTGCACAGTGCATCGTAAAGAACACAGGCAGCTGCCTGCATCAGCCGGGGAGCCTGCTGCTTACCGACAGGCGGGCAGCCAAATTCATCGTGCAAAACCGCTGTGATTCCTGTTATAATATATTATATAATACTGTGCCCGTCTCTCTGCATGAGGCGGCGTCACAGTTATATGACGCAGACAGACTCTATTTAAGGATGGATTTTACTGATGAGTCCGCTGAAGAAGTAGCCGGAGTGATCAGTCTTTTCAGTAAAAACAGAACCGGCTCCTGTGATTACGAGTATACGAAAGGTCATTTTGAGCGAAGTGTAATATGAATCTGATCATTCATTTATCAAAATATCTGGTCGTCTTTTTGATGATCCTGTATACGCTCTACAGTTTCCTGGTGTTTACTTACAGTGACTACCGCAAACAGGAGTCTGCCTACCGCGGACAGACCGTACTGACCTTTATGATCCACCTTGTCTGCTTTGCTGTGCTATACGCCGCTGAGCCCAGACGGGAAATGCTTATCTTTTATGCACTGCAGGTGATCTTCCTGATCGCTGCGCTCATTCTCTATACCACTCTATACCCGCGTATCGCGCGCGTGATCCTCAATCATATGCTGATGCTGCTGGTCCTGGGTCTGATCATGATAACGCGGCTGAACTTCGAAAAGGGAGTCCGGCAGTTCGTGTTCATGGTGGTGGGACTAGTAGTCAGCCTGATCGTTCCGATCATCATCCGCAAAGTGAAGCGTCTTGCCGATCTTCGCATCCTTTACGGCATAGGCGGTGTCGTGGCGCTGCTGGCCGTACTGATCCGCGGTGCGACCAGCAACGGAGCCAAGCTCGGATTCAACATCGGACCGGTCAACATTCAACCTTCAGAGTTTGTCAAACTACTGCTTGTATTCTTTGTAGCGGCCAGCCTTTACAAGAAAAACGATTTTAAGACTGTATGCATCACGACGGCGATCGTCGCCGCGCAGGTACTGATCCTGGTAGTCTCGCGTGATCTGGGAGCGGCTCTGATCATCTTTGTAGTCTATCTGGTAATGCTTTACGCTGCTACCGGCAAAGCCGGTTATCCGCTATTGGGCCTGTGTGCAGGTGCAGTAGCCTCGATCGGTGCCTATGCGGTCTTTGATCACGTCAAAGACCGCGTGATAGCCTGGAAAGATCCACTGGGATCCTACGATGAACAGGGTTATCAGGTCTCACAGGCGCTGTTTGCGATCGGCACGGGAGGATGGTTCGGAATGGGACTTGGTCAGGGTATGCCGGATACGATACCGGTACCCACCAGCGATTTCATCTTTGCGGCCATCTGCGAAGAGATGGGTATCTTTTTCGCGCTGTGCCTGATACTCATCTGCCTCAGCTGTTATATCATGTTTGTCAATGTTGCTATGAAATTCAGATCCGTGTTCTACAAGCTGGTAGCATTGGGACTCGGGACATGTTATATCACACAGACATTTTTAAATATCGGCGGTGTCATCAAGTTCATCCCGTCGACCGGTGTAACGCTTCCGCTGGTGAGCTACGGCGGAAGCTCACTCATCAGTACCATGATCATGTTTGCCATAGTGCAGGGACTGTATATCCTGCGTGAGGACGAGGAAAGAGATATTGAGCGGAAAAGGAAAAAAGCCGAACAGATCAGGCAGAGATCCTGAAGATTTCCATATCGAGATACTGGATTTTGACAGAGATCGCGATGTTTATGACGGCTCACTGGAACACAATATCATCAGTCAGGTAGAGCCTGAGGTTCCCGCGCCCCGCAGACGGAGGCGGAGACCTGAACCCGATCTTGCCTCCTTTGCAGAAGAGAGGCTCCCTTCCGCACGCCGTGAAAACCTTGCTGAGTTTAAGGAAGAAAAACTTCCCGTATCTCCAAAGGAGAAAGCCAGACGCAGGCGTAACCGTCAGATGACAGCGGTTACCTACGGTTTTGTTGCATTGTTCATCGTGATGATGGGATATCTTGTCTATTTCAACCAGGTGCGTGCACGGGATTTTGTGAGAAACTCTCACAATGCGAGGCTGGATTCGATGGCCGATCATGTTATACGAGGACCGATACTTGACAAGGATGGAGAGGTGCTTGCCAAGACAGAGACAGATAATGACGGTGCGGAAGTGAGAGAGTATCCCTATGGCAAGCTCTTCAGTCACGTGGTCGGATATGATGTCAAGGGCAAGGGGGGTCTGGAAGCCGCCTACAACTTCGAGCTGCTTACATCACACGCATATTTTGTTGAACAGTTCCGGAATGAAATGAAAGGCAGCAAGAATCCGGGAGATGCGATCGTGACCACACTCGACACTGATCTGCAGCGAGCAGCGGCCAAAGCGCTCGGTAGCAGCAAGGGAGCTGTCGTGGCGATCGAACCCGACACCGGCAAAGTGCTGGCAATGTATTCGAGTCCGACCTACGACCCATCCAAGGTGGAGGCTAATTGGAAATCGCTCAACAGTGATAAAAACAGTGCTCTGCTTAACCGGGCTACACAGGGTTCCTACGCTCCGGGCTCCACCTTCAAAGTGGTGACAGCCCTGGAGTATCTGCGTGAGAACGGGGGCGACGAGAACTATCTCTACGACTGCGATGGATCTTTTACTTACAGTGACACGACGATCCACTGTTACAACGGCAGAGCACACGGGCGCGAAGATCTGGAACAGTCTGTCGCTAATTCATGCAATGCATCCTTCTCCAATATCGGATTGCATCTCAATAAAGGCAAATACAGGGAAACGGCTGAGGATCTCCTGTTCAACAGGAAGCTTCCCGGACCTTTCGCAGCCAAAAAGAGCCGTTTCGCAGTGGACAAGAATACCGGACCGGGCGAGATGATGATGACAGCTATGGGACAGGGCAACACTTTGGTAAGCCCTTATCATCTGGCATTGATAAGCAGTGCTATCGCCAACGACGGGGTCTTGATGAGACCTTACATCGTCAGCCGTGTTGAGAATCACAGAGGCAAATCGGTCAGAAAGACAATACCTTTCTCGTATCGCCATCTTATGAAGAGCGAAGAGGCTTCCAGACTTAAGACGTATATGCGATCTGTCGTGACTCAGGGTACGGGAAAGGTATTGAATACATCCGCTTATGAAGCGGCAGGAAAGACCGGTACTGCTGAGTACTCTTCTGATAAGAGCAAGAGCCATTCCACTTTTCTGGGCTTTGCCAATCTGGACGATCCGGATATCGCGGTCGCTGTCGTAGTAGAGAATGCGGACACCAGCGGTGTCTCAGCCGTTTCGATTGCAAAAGCCGTCTTTGACGCTTATTATAGGCAGTAGAGGAGCACTGAGAGATCCTATGTGGGCTTTAGAACGATTGTATACAACCAAAGCCACAAGATACAAGGTGGCTGATATCAAGAGGGCGTTATACCTCAGAGGTGATATTCTGCATCTCTTTCTGATCGTTATGAACACAGAGAGCGGGCATCATCTGGAGATCGTAAAAGCTGACAGACTGTATAATGATCCGTATCAGGTCGATTCTTTGCTCGTCATCGGCGCCGCCCAGACAAAGGCCAAAGCTGAAGAACTGCTGATCACCATAGCTGATGATGTCTATGCGGCTACCGGTGCAGGTGATATGAGCGGCTATTTCATGAAAGAATGGGAGAGAGGTAAGGCGGTAAAGATCGTATGATCGCAGTCCTTTTGACAATCTTAAAGGTGATAGGATGGGTGTTGCTGTCTCTGCTTGCGTTGATCGTGCTGATCCTTCTGGTCGTACTGCTCGTACCGGTGAGATACCACGTTGAAGCAGAAGCAGGCAGCAAACTGTCTGATCTGAAGCTGTACGGCAGGGTGACCTGGCTGCTTCATCTGATCTCTTTCGGTATTGAATACAAAGAAAGAGAACTGTGCACGAGCGGGAGGATCGCATGGAAAAAGCTGGGTGAAGGCGATGATGGAGAACCCTTGCACGCGCAGTCTGAGAACGAAAATGATAAGCAGACGGTATCAGAAAGCCATGTATCATCCGACGGACATTCAGATATCACTCTTGTCGACGTCAGAGATAAAGAGGCGGCTGACAGAGATATACATGATCCCCTCGATGACAATTGGGTAAATGCAGACAGGCCTGATGTTTCAGAATTTCATGAAGAACACCAGGTCAGCACAATGGCTGATGATAATCGCGACCCGGCAGTTCATATGGTCGTACCACACGCTGAAGAAGATCGTGCGGCCGAGGCTGAGATCAGGATCAAAGACAGAAAACGCAAAGACAAAGCGGAGAAAAAAGAAGAGAAAAGAGCGGCCAAAGAGCTGAAACAGCAGGAAAGAGCCGCTGAAAAAGAACAGAAACAGCAAGAGAGAGCCGCAAAAAAAGAACAGAAGCAGCTGGAAAAACAG
>OMSP01000212.1 GCA_900313775.1 uncultured Eubacteriales bacterium | reverse complement strand
TCTAACCCGCATGGTTGAGGGATTTCCCCAAAGCAAAAGGCCTTCCTTTCGGAAGGCCCTCCCAGATACGCGATCAGGGGTTCGAACCCTGGACACCCTGATTAAGAGTCAGGTGCTCTGCCAGCTGAGCTAATCGCGCTTAGATATTGCGTGCCCGATTATAATAACAGATTTGTCACGAGCATGCAAGAAGTTTTGTGTAAATATCTCTTATTTCTCAGGTGTATCCTCCGTGCTCGGCTCAAATCTCTTATGTACCGCATTGATCGCGTTCCGAACGCTCAGGTACAGACTCTCGTAATGTACTTTGGTCCCGCCCAGCGGCATGCTTCCGTACGAAAACTGATAAATACCGCGGTCCAACGCGATGTCTGACGGATCCAGAGCGGCTGTTCCCTTTACCTTGGACATATCGACCCCCTCCGGCAATGTCAGCAGGGTCGTCTGGCTCTCTACCATCGTGATCTTGCGGCCGCCGTTCTGATTGGTGAAAGCGGACAGTTCGTTCAGATTCAGTTCCTTGTGAGCGAAGTGGTTGAACCCGTACTCCATCAGCTTGCGCGTGTCTTTGTAGACGTTCTCCGCACCATAGGTGTGAAGGCAGGTCGATACCAGCCTTTTCCCGTCTTTTTCGGCGAAGGTGACAAGCGTCGTGCCCGCCTGATCGGTAAATCCGGTCTTCCCGCCGGTGCAGCGATTGTAATAATATGTGTGATCTTTATAGAGCATCTTGTGGTTCTGCCAGAATTCACGCGGTATGACTGTATGCAGTCCGGTGCTGACTTTCTGTTTGGTGTTCGGATCCTTTTTGGTCTTCTTATATTTGGGGATCTTGTAGTGCTGCGTCCGCGTGACATTGCGGAAATACTCGTATTGATAAGCCGCTGCGCCGATCAGACACATATCATGAGCACTGACATAGTGATTCTTATCATGCAGTCCGTATGAATTGACAAAATGGCTGTTGGTACAGCCAAGCTGCTGCGCCTCCATATTCATGAGAGCAATGCCCCATTGATAATCGAGCTGATTCTCGTTGTCTGCCTTCTCCGGTGCGCCCGGGACCTGGATCTGTCCCTCGGTCCTCACCTTCCTTCCGACGGTGCGGATGATCGCGTGCGACACCTCATTGGCTGAATGGAGAAGCATGGCGTGCATCGCATCCTTCATCGTGATGATCTCTCCCCGCGTCATGCCGATCGCAGCATCTCCCGGCTCCAGGAAAGAGATGTCCTCAGCGCAGAAGTTCACTTTGCCGTTCAGATCGCCGTATTTGCAGGTGACATAAGCCGTCATGACCTTGGTGATGGACGCCGGATAATGCTTGTCATTCATCTTTTTGTCATAGAGGATCGCTCCGGTGTCCATGTCCATCACACAGGCCGCCTCGCCGTATGTGCCCGGCCCTTTCGGCCAGCCGCTGATCTTGTTGCTCGCGACCTCGATCTTATAGGTCTTTTCGAGGAGTTCCTTGCGGGCTTTCTCCTCCTCCGTCATCTCCTTCTCCTCTTCGGCGTATGCGCAGATAACGGGGCTGAGGACAGACGAAATCATCATCGCTACTGCCAGCAAAATCGCCAGGACACAGCTCAGGCCGTGCACAGACACAGACGCCTGCAGCTTTCTTTTTCTGTTCGCTTTGTCTCTTACTGTATTGCTATACTTCACTCTATCATTCCTCGAAAGTTGGTTGTTTTTGCAGTGATTAAATATTTACCCAACCTTTTTCGGCTGTTTTGCTGCTTTTTTCTTCTTGGAGTTGGTGTTTTTATTCGTTTTGCGAAAAACACCCTACCTTTTCTCTCTATTTTAGCGTAAACCGTTGGTGTTTTTTATTGTTATGTAAAATACACCCTACCTTTTTAATCTTTCTAGTCTTATTCTGGCTTTTTTGGTTGGTGTTTTTGCTGTTCTGTAAAATACACCCAACTTTTTCCGCAGTCTTGTCTTGTTTTAGCTTTTTTGGTTGGTGTTTTTTGCTGTTCTTTAAAACACACCCAACTGCTATGATCTCTCCTCCCGCCACCGCGCGAGCAAAGCCTCCCTGTCATTGAGTTCAGGTTCGTCAATGACCCAGTCGAGCATTTGACCGAGGATAGCCCCAATCTCAGGACCGGGCTTCACGCCCTCCCCAATCAGATCCTGGCCGGTCACTGCAAGATCTCTCAGCGAAACGCACTGTTTCTTCGCCAATACTCCGGCTGCGATCTCTTCGACTGTATTCAGGTTGGCGAGTTTTTCCTTTCGCTTGTACATGCTCTGCGCGAGCACGTCTGCGCGGCGCACCTTACAGTAATCGTCAAAGTATTCCTCCCCGATCCTGTTGAGTGCCCGGCGGACACGCCGTTCGTTAATGCGGTCCAGATCCTCGCCGGCCGCGTTGATCTCTGACTCCTTGTCGATCAGTTTTCCTTTGTAGATATCGATCCCTTCAATCGGGATACGGTAATCGTGATAAAGCACCAGTCTCTTGACGGTATCTCGCGTGGCGTTGTCCATCTTCATGCGGTTCATTACTTCGTCAGCGATCCCGGTGCTTAGCTGTGCGTGCCCGCGGAAGTGGTCATTTCCGTCCTCGTCTGTCACTTTGGACTTCGGTTTGCCGGTGTCGTGCAGCAGCATCGTCCAGCGAAGGACCTTGTCTGGCTCAATGTTGGCAAGCGCGCACAGCGTATGCTCCCCGACTGTCTTATCGTGATGGATGAAATGCTGCTCAGTCTCCATCATCGGATCAAATTCCGGCAAAATAATCTCGGTCACACCGAGATCATATATGTCGCGCAGAATATCCGGATGTGGTGAAGTGAGGATCTTGGTCATTTCCACCTGAATCCTTTCAGCACTGATATAGCGCAGACCGTCGCGGCATACGCGGATGGCTTCGCGCGTCGCCGGTTCGATGGTGAAGCACCGGTCCTCAGAGCAATCTCCCTGATCAGGAGCCAGGCGCCCGGGCAGTTGCGCAGCAAACCGGAAAGCACGCAGTATCCTCAGCGCATCTTCCTCGAAGCGTTCTCCCGGATCTCCGACACAGCGTATCACACCGTCTGCCAGGTCCTGCTGCCCGCCGTAGAGATCTACGATTCCGCTTTCCTCGCTGTAAGCCATTGCATTGATTGTAAAATCACGCCTCAGAAGATCTTCCTCCAGCGTCTTCGCGAAACGCACTTCCTCGGGATGGCGGTGATCTTTGTACTCTCCATCAGTGCGGAAGGTCGTCACCTCATAGTTAGTCTTGTGCAGCCGCACGGTGACCGTACCGTGCTCAATACCGGTATCGATCGTCACCGGAAAGACTTCCTTGACCTCCTCCGGCTCCGCCGAAGTCGTCACATCCCAGTCTTCCGGCTCGCGTCCGAGGAGCGAATCGCGCACGCAGCCGCCCACCGCGTAGGCCTCATGCCCCCGCGCATGCAGTGCATCCAGTATGAATTTGACGTCTTCCGGCATGTTCATGCTGTGATTTCTTTCCCCGGTGGACCCGTTTGGCGTTTTTTAAAAAGGTCAATTTCTTTGCATCCCGACCAACAGATACTCTGTGAATCAAATGCTAATCGGAAAAGTGACTACGATCTCGCCTGATTATCGCGTCGTAGTCACTGGTTTTTCTGATGGTTTGTCGGTTGTAGAATCAGTATGCCTTACCCAGATAGACCTTGTATTTGGCGGGTTTGCCGCAATAGATGCAGGTCGCTCCTTCTTCCGGTTCGCCGCCCTCGTGCGGGATGCAGCGGATCGTCGCTGTCGTCTCGTTCTTGATGGCCTCCTCGCACTCGGTACATCCGCACCAATGCGCTTTCACAAAACCGGGCTTATTGTCGATGATATCTTTAAACTCCTCGTAGTCATGCGCTTCGAAGATATGGCTCGCGAGATGTTCCTTGGCGCGATCATACATATCAGCCTGAATGGTGTCGAGAAGCTTGTTGATCGTGTTGGCGCTGTTGTCTACCGACACTGTCATCTTCTCGCCGCTGTCACGCCTTGCTAGGACCATCTCTCCCTTCTCCACATCTCTCGGTCCGATCTCCAGGCGGATCGGCACGCCGCGCATCTCGTGCTCGGCGAATTTCCAGCCCGGGCTCTTATCGCTGGTATCCAGCAATGTCCGGATGCCTGCCGCCTCTAACTCTTTTTTGATCTTGGCGCAGGCCGCCATGACATCTTCGTTGCCCATGCGGATCGGGATGATCGCCACCTGGGTCGGCGCGACCTTGGGCGGCAGTACCAGCCCGTCGTCATCGCCGTGCACCATAATGATCGCACCGATCATACGGGTCGTAAATCCCCAGCTCGTCTGATGGACGTACTGGAGATGATTCTCCTGATCGGTGTACTGAATGTCAAACGCCTTCGCGAATCCGTCACCGAAGTTGTGGCTCGTCGCACACTGCAAGGCCTTGCCGTCGTGCATCAGTGCTTCGACAGTATAGGTCGCATTCGCCCCGGCAAATTTTTCCTTCTCTGTCTTTTTGCCTCGGATCAGCGGGATGGCCAGCACTTCCTCGATAAACGTGGCGTAGACTTCATGCATCAGGACCGTGCGCTCCTCTGCTTCCTCGGCAGTCGC
>OMSP01000277.1 GCA_900313775.1 uncultured Eubacteriales bacterium | reverse complement strand
GAGATCTTTCCACATTTGTAAATAATCAGACATAAGTTCCTCCTTTATATTTCGAGTTATTACAAAAAACACTTCCTATGATTATTGTAAAACCACAGGAAGTATCTGTCTAATTGTTTAATCTAATATAATTATATATGTTATCAGAAATTATTATAAATCAGCCGCTGTAATTTTCGAGCGTCCGGACCTCATCTCCCGCCTTTACCTCACCGGACTTAAGTACCTTGACAAATATACCCTCGCGAGGCATCACGCAGTCACCGGCTTTGCGTCTGATCTCACAGTCAAAATGGCATTCTTTACCGATCTGTGTGACCTCTCCGACGGCTGTGCCGATCTGCAGGATCGTCCCCACCGGCAGCTCATAGAGGCATATTCCCTCTGTCAGTATGTTCTCTGCAAACGCGCCGGGGAAGAGTTCAAAAGAAATCTTCTCCTGCATCTTATCGACGCTCTCCTTGCCGAGCAGACTGACCTGACGATGCCAGTTGCCCGCGTGCGCATCTCCTTCGATGCCGTGATCCTCTACCAGTTTCGCGACCTCTATCTCGTGCTTTTGAACACCCTTGATCTCGCTGATACAGACTGCTTTTACCACCGCGCGCTGTACACCGCAGTCCGCTGAACCGGCGGATAACAGCATATCGACACCGTGTCTGATCGGAGGCAGAACAGATTGCAAATTCTCGCTCGCAGCCTTTTCGCTGCCGGGAAGATTGACGATCAGGCTGTTCTTCCTGATGCCTGCTGCCGAGCGTGAAAGGCATCCGCGGTTCGTGATCTGCATGCTGGCCGCGCGCATCGCCTCCGGAATGCCGGGCACCGGCCTCTCGACGACATCCATTGTCGCCTCCGGCGTCCGGTCGCGCGGAGAAAACCCGGTCCCTCCCGTCGTCAGGATCAGCGGGATCTGCCTTCTGTCCGCACAGTTGATCAGCACTTCTTTTATATCTTTTACCTCGTCAGGGACGATCTGGGTATGGACGATCTCCCATCCGTCCTCCTCAAGCATTTTGCAGATGAGGGGTCCGCTGGTATCCTCGCGCTCACCGCGCGATCCTTTGTCACTGACTGTTATAACTGCTGCCTTATATAAATTGCTCATCGTAATTCCTGTCCGGATGTCTCTGCATCCTCTTATCTTTCTCTGTGAAAATCTCCGTGTACTCCGCCGGATTTATCAAGCAGGCAGACATCGGAGATCATCATATCTCTCTGCACTGCTTTGCACATATCATAGACAGTAAGCGCCGCTATGCTCGCCGCTGTCAGAGCTTCCATCTCCACCCCGGTACGACCGTCACAGGATACTTCCGAGGTGATATCCACGCTCAGATCATCCTCGTTGAGGGAAAGAGACAGATCGATGCCATCCATCAGGATCGGATGGCACATCGGAATGATATCCTTTGTCTTCTTAGCGCCCATGACGCCCGCCACCTGGGCAACAGTCAGCACATCTCCCTTTTTCACACCGCCGCTTTTGATGAGATCAAATGTCTCACGGTTCACAAAGACACGGCTCTGTGCCCGTGCTTTGCGGCGAGTCATATCCTTGTCTCCGACATTGACCATTTTGGCGCGTCCCTCATCATTGAAATGTGTAAAATCCTTACTCACGGATCATCCTCCTATCTGATTCATCTGCCGTCCGGCTTCGCTCCGGTGTCCGGCATTCAGTTCTCCGTGCTCCTGCGGCTTGGCCATGATCGCCTCGCGCATTTTTTCTCTCATACTGTCGATATCCAGCCCCTTGATCGATATCTCCTGGCTGCTGTGCAGACATGGCTTGAGCTTCCCGTCCGCGGTCAACCGGATCCGGTTGCATGCGGAACAGAAAGTATGGCTCAGCGGATCGATCAGGCCTACCCGGCCCCGGGCGCCCGGCAGCCGGTACATCCTGGCTACCTGTCCGCTCATGAGAGTCTGTTCGCTCAAAGGCTGCAGGTCCGGCACGCGCCGAAGCACCTCATCCCCCGAAATGTGCGCGCTTTGTCCGAACTCATCGTCCTGCAGCATTGGCATCAGTTCAATGAAACGCATATCCAGAGGATACTGTCTGGTCAGATCGACCATCTCTTCGATCTCGTCATCATTAAACCCGCCGATCAGCACCGCATTGAGCTTGACTTTGTCAAAACCCGCCTCCAGCGCCGACATGACGCCGGCCCAGGCCTCCTCGAAACGCCCGCGCCTTGTCATGAAGGCATATTTATCGGGATCAAGTGTATCCAGACTGATATTGATACGGCTGATGCCGGCTTTGCGAAGCGGTACTGCAAGTGTCGGGAGCAATGTCCCGTTTGTCGTGATCGCCGTTTCCTCTATGCCTTCGATCTGTCCGATCCGCCCGCAGACAGACAGGATATTTTTCTTGACAAGCGGCTCCCCGCCGGTGATGCGGATCTTGCTGATCCCGAGATCTGCCGCAGCCTGAACGGCATCGACCATCTCATCCTCGGTCAGCATCTCGGGATGAGTCAGCTTCTCCACACCCTCCTCCGGCATGCAGTACCGGCAGCGAAGGTTGCAGAGATCGGTCACCGACAGCCGCATATATGTGATTGTCCGTCCGTATTTATCCTGCATCTAATACCTTCCGAATGTACAGTTAGGATAATGGCATGACTTACACAACTGGCAGACACCGCCGTCTGAAAGCCTGATGACATCCTCCATCGTAAAGCGCTCGCCCGCATATATCTGCGGCAGTACTACATCAAAGATCGTCGTGGGCATCGTGATGGCTGCCCCCGGCACACCGAGGACCGGGATATGACCGATATATCCGATCAGAGTCATATTGCCGGGCTGTGACGGCACTCCGTGAGTGAGGATCGCTTCATCAGGATCCTCGCCCATCTCCTCAGCCAACCGGCGGATAGCTGTCGGCGTCAGATCATCGGGATCGACCGACATGCCTCCCGAGAAGATGAGAAGGTCAGCGCCGTGAGCAATATGCCCCTTTGCCGCGGAGACGATCATATCCACATCGTCATCGCAGATATCCACACCGATGATCTCACCAGGGTAAGCACTGAGCTTCGCACGTACGATCGGTTCGAATTTATCCCGGATACGCCCGGTATAGACTTCTGATCCGGTGATCACGACACCGGCTTGGAGCGGCCGGTACGGCAGGAAATCGATCAGCTTCTTTCCCTCGGTCAGCTGTTCTACCTGTTCGATATTGGTCTCCTTCGTCACCAGCGGCACGATACGCATGGAAGCCATGCGGTCGCCCGGCTGTACCGGATAGTGATCAGGCAGCGTCGCTATCGTGACATCCTCGATGGCATCTATCTGATGCAGCAGAGCCACATCCACGCGCAGCATACCCTCTCTGTCAGCTACCAGTACCATTTTACCCTCGGAAGGACCTTCATAATGAGCGCCATCGACCGGGCAGGCTGCCGCCATGCGAAGTGCCGCGTCCTCCTCGTGGATCTCACCGGCAGACTCCTCCCAGACGTAGACCATCCGCTTGCCGATATCCAGCATCTGCGGGATATCCTCCTCCTCGATCACATGTCCCCGTCTGAATATTGCGCCCTTGAATCCGTCGCGCATCGCGGTCAGATCATGACAGAGCGTCATTCCAACTGCGTCTTCCACATTTACCTTTCTCATAGAAAAATCCTTTCTGTCAGGTATACCTTTGCGTATCATCTCTCTCTCAACAGCAGGATATCTGCCGGATCTATCGAGACAAGTATTTCCCTTGAACGATTGTTCTCCCACCAATCCTTATCAGCTTCCATCATAACAAACGGCTTTTTGGGAGCCAGGGCCGGCGCGAGGTCCACTACATAAGAGAACGGATTTTTTGTCTCTCCTGTCACTGTGCAGTAGATCTGATTGGGCTCAGACATGTCAGTGACCGGTCTTATATGATGCATGCGGATGCCCACGTGAGTGATGTCTTCGGACACGCCGGACACTGTCAGTGTCAGATCGTGATCTGTCAGCTTCACATGTGTCTCATCTGTCCGCTCCGCCCGAAGGATATTTTTGCATCCCGTTAATGCCGCAGCCTTCACTGTCTTCGGATCGCGAAACACTTCATCGACCGGGCCGATCGCATCCAGATGACCATCATCAAGGATCGCCATCCTGTCTGCGCGGCGGTAGACCTCGTCCCGGCTGTGAGATACCCACAACACCGTCTTGCCGAAGTCATTGATCGCCTCCTGGACAACTTCTTCCATCTGAAAACGAAGATGCTCATCGAGTGCCGAGAATGGTTCGTCAAGCATCAGGATATTCGGATGGGATACCATGATGCGCGCCAGCGCCACACGCTGCTGTTGACCGCCGGAAGTCCTTGAAGGATGTCTGTCCGCCAGGTCTGTGATATGGAGACAGTCCATGACCGCTTCAACCTCTTCTCTGGCCGCTGCTGTGCGCCTTTCCTCTCGCACTCCCATCAAAATGTTTTTGTAGACAGTCATGTTTTCAAACAGGGCGTAATTCTGAAACATCAGGCCGACACGGCGCTCCTGTGGTACGAGGTTGATCTTTTTCTCGGAATCAAACAGAGTCACGCCGTCCAGCTCAATGATCCCTTCATCCGGCTTCTCGATGCCGGCGATCATCTTGAGCGTCATCGTCTTGCCGCAGCCGGAAGCACCGAGCAGAGCCAGCGTCTCATTGCCCGCTTCAAAATCCACATCCAGAGTGAATGCGCCAAGCCTTTTTTTGACATCGACCTTAAGCGACATGGCTCTCCACCTTCCTCTGATTCTTCTCAAGAAGATTGACAGCCAGCAGCACAACAAATGAAATGGCCAGATTGATCAGGACCCATTTGAAAGCCAGCGCATCATTGTTGGTGCGCCAAAGCTGGTAGACCGTCGTTGATATCGTAGCCGTATGTCCCGGCGTATACCCCGCCACCAT
>OMSP01000178.1 GCA_900313775.1 uncultured Eubacteriales bacterium | reverse complement strand
GATGCCTCGGAAAACGCCTCTGCAACGATCGTATTTAAAATGACGCAGGGCGCCGAGATCGAATCGCGTGAACCGACCATACGGAACTCAAACCGGTTGCCGGTAAAGGCAAACGGAGAGGTACGGTTGCGGTCGGTCGCGTCCTTGTTGAGTTCCGGCAGTGTGCTCACACCGGTCATCAGCTTGCTTTTGCCGATACTGTGTGTGGCCTCGCCTTTTTGGACGAGCTGTTCGATCACGTCCTCCAACTGTTCTCCCAGATAGACGGAGATGATCGCCGGCGGCGCCTCGCTCGCCCCCAGGCGCAGATCGTTGCCCGGGTCAGCCGCAGATTCACGGAGCAGATCGGCGTGACGGTCGACCGCCTTTAGTACACACATAAGGACAAGCAAAAACTGCGTGTTCTCATGCGGTGTCTTGCCGGGCTTCATCAGATTAAAACCGGTATCTGTCTCCAGATTCCAGTTGATATGTTTACCGGAACCGTTTACGCCGGCGAACGGCTTCTCATGCAGCAGACAGGTCATGCCGTGATACATCGCAGTCTTTTTCAATGTCTGCATAATGATGTGGTTGTGGTCAAGTGCGATATTGGCGTTGCTGTATATCGGAGCCAGCTCGTGCTGAGCAGGTGCCACTTCATTGTGCTGCGTCTTGGAGCTGACGCCGAGCTTCCAGAGCTGCTCATTGACATCTCTCATGAAGGCTCCGACCTTCTGCTTGAGCGCACCGAAGTAGTGATCGTCGAGTTCCTGACCCTTGGGCGGCATCGCCCCGAACAGCGTCCGTCCTGCATAGATCAGATCATCGCGCTGGTAATTTCTCTCGCGGTTGATCAGGAAATACTCCTGCTCCGCACCGGCCTGCGGGATCACATGCTTCACATCACGGCCGAGCAGACGCAACAGTCTGACACCTTCTTTGTCGATCGCTTCCATCGAGCGGAGCAGCGGCGTCTTCTGATCGAGCGCCTCTCCGCCGTATGCGCAGAACGCCGTCGGAATACAGAGGATCGCTCCGGCAGCGTCCTTGCGGACAAAGGCCGGTGATGTGCAGTCCCAGGCTGTGTAGCCGCGCGCCTCAAAAGTCGCCCGCAGACCACCCGACGGGAAGGAGGACGCGTCCGGTTCGCCCTTGATCAGGTTCTTGCCGGAAAACTCCATCAGCACACGTCCGTCCGGATTAGGCTTTGAAATAAAAGAATCATGTTTCTCTGCCGTATGTCCGGTCAGCGGCTGAAACCAGTGTGTGTAATGTGTCGCGCCTTTCTCGATCGCCCACTCCTTCATCTGTTGGGCAATGACATCGGCGGTGTCAAGATCCAGCTCCGAACCGGTGTCGATCGTTTTCTTGAGCGTCTCATAAGTCAGCTTGGGCAGACGCTCGCGCATGACCGAATCGTCAAACACATCCTCTCCGAAAATATCAGCAATATTGTAGATTTCTTCTTCTTTGGCAGTCATTATTTATCCCCTGTTAACAATACTTGTAAAATGCAACCATAATCAGAGTTAGGATACCACATTTTGTAGGCTTTTTCCAGTATTTCACTCTGTTGACACTAATATGCCTGTCAAGGTAAGATGAATTCATGGAGTTAGTCTATGCGATTTAATATGACGGCCCCATGCCATTTCGGCCTGGAGGCAGTACTGAAAAGAGAGCTGAGAGATCTGGGATTTACCGTCACGCGTGTCGAAGACGGACGCGTGTGCTTTACAGGTGAAGAAAAGGATGTCTGCCGCGCGAACATCTGCCTGCGCACAGCCGGCAGGATCCTCCTGGATATCGGCGAATTTGAAGCCGGAACCTTCGAGGAATTGTTCGAAAATACCCGTGCGCTTCCCTGGGAGATCTATCTTCCGCGGGACGCCCGCTTTTGGGTGAAAAAAGCGACGACGATCAACAGCGCTCTCCACAGTGCACCGTCCATTCAATCCATCATGAAAAAGGCGATGGTCTCGCGCATGGAGGACGCTTACGGCACCGATACTTTCCCTGAAACAGGCGAGGATTATCCGGTGCGGGTGCTCTTTCGCAAAGACCGCGTCAATGTCTATCTGGACACCAGCGGCGACTCGCTGCACAAGCGCGGTTACCGGGCTCAGGCCGGTGAGGCTCCGATCTCCGAAGTCCTCGCTGCAGCGCTGATCATGCTGACCCCCTGGAAGGCCGACAGAATACTCGTC
>OMSP01000174.1 GCA_900313775.1 uncultured Eubacteriales bacterium | reverse complement strand
GCGTCGACCGGGTCGGCAGATGCCTGCGCAGCATCCATCTCGAGCATCTTTTTGATCAGCTCCTCTTTCTTGAGCTTGGCTGTGCTCTCAGAATAGCCGCGCGCTTCCAGAAGTCCGCGCAGATCGGCGACCTTGAGTGTCTTGTACTTGTCTTCCATTGAGTGCATGCTGTTCCCCTTTCATGCTTTACTGCCGACGACCTGCCGGCCGCTGCGGCCGGCAGATGTCGGATATAAAAATGTAAATAGATCTTGGGATATATGATGAAAAGTATTGTTTACGGAATGAGTTCGATCATGGCATCGGCGCGTTCTTTTACAGTGCCGATAATAGCAGATTTCGTCTCCAGTTCTGCCTCTTTCAGTGCTTTCACTGCCGCGTCCGCATCCTCTTCCGGGATGGCAAAGAGCAGACCTCCCGAAGTCTGCGGATCGTAAAATACATCCAGCCAGTCCGCGCCGGCTGCCTCGCAGTCGACATCTTTGCCGGTGTATCCGCGGTTCTTATAAGTACCTGCGGGTATCAGACCCTCCTCCGCGAAATCCTTTGCGCCGTCGATCAGCGGCACGTCTTTGACGCGGATCTGCGCTGTGGTATTGCTCGGTTCAATCATTTCATGGAGATGGCCCAGCAGTCCGAACCCTGTCACATCTGTACAGGCGTGAACATTGAAATCACGCAGAGCCTTGGACGCGCGTCCGTTGAGAGACGCCATGACAGTGATGGCCTCCCTGACGCTTGACTCCTCCGCCATGTCGGCCTTGACTGCTGTGTTGATGATACCGCTTCCGACCTGCTTTGTCAAAATCAGCACATCACCGGGCTTTGCCCCAAAGTTTTTCCAGATTCGCTTGGGATTTACCAGACCGGATACACACAGACCATAGAGCGGTTCGTCATTCTGCACGGAATGCCCTCCGACGAGCACCGCGCCGGCCTCCATCACCTTGTCTGCTCCGCCTTTTAAGATATCCCCGAGGATCGATGGGTCCAGACAGTTCGGGAATCCGACGATATTGAGCGCGACGACCGGATCACCGCCCATGGCATATACATCGCTCAATGCGTTGGCGGCGGCTATCGTGCCGAAAGTATAGGGATCGTCAACGACCGGGGTGAAAAAATCCGTAGTCTGAATCATCGCTGTCTCTTCATTGATCTGATAGACGGCAGCGTCATCCGAGGTATCCAGACCTACTATCAGGTTGGCATCCTCAAACTTGGGCAGCTTGCTCAGGACCTGAGCAAGGGTCTCCGGACCGATCTTGGCCGCTCACCCGGCGGTCGAAGCAAGCTGTGTCAGACGGATCTCTTCTCTGTCTTTGTTCATATTTCTCTATACCCTATAACTCATCATAACCGTGACGGCAGGATCACTCCTCCGTCTCAGCTGCGTCTTCCTCCTGCTGGAGTTCCTCCTCGGCCTCTTCGATCGCGTCGGCGTTCTCCACGTTCAGATCCTCATCGTCTGTCTTGACGGTGGTGATATTGTCACGCTTGGCGCAGAATGAGCAGAGACGTACGCGGTTTGCCGCGATAGCCTGCTCCACAGTGCCCTTGGTAAGCTGTTCGCTCTGATTCAGAGCGCTGCAGTCATCACTCGTGTGATAGCATTTACCGAAGCGTGTCCAGTAGACATCTTCCTCTCCGAAGACCGCCAGGGCTTCCTGCTTGTCCTCCGCCGACACCGGATGGAAATCATAACTCATCAGCCCACCCAGCAGCAGTGCGATCACAGCGACGACCGTGCCGATCGTCTTGGTCTTCTTGTCGGCGTTCTTATCCGTCAAAAGAATGATAATAAACGGAATAAACGCCACCGCGCAGACGATCAGCCCCATATTGTTCCAGATCCAGAACTTAGTCGGATTGGCTTCGGAAGCCGGGTCGATGTGATTAGCCTTTTTCCAGAACTGAGCGCCGACGATAACACAGGCCAGATCCAGGATCAGGAAAATGACCATCGGGACCATCGGACCGTTGGCGGAAAGATTGATCTTGCCGGCGATGACAAGAACAGCCAGGATCTCAAAGATCAGTGCCAACACCCAGAGGATCACAGCGCCTATGCGCAGTGTCTTGGCATTGCCGACAGGTTTGGCCTGCTGGATCGGCGGTCTCTCACCGCTGGCGATCGCATCCGCAGCGTTATGGACAACGCCTTCGGCCTTCTCTTTCTCATGCTGGACAGTGATATCCTCACCGGCAGCATTGACGATAGTGTGTTTTTTCTTCTCAGCCATGATAAACTCTCTACCCTTTCTTTCTACGATTGTTTTGGGGAATGTATACCTAGACAAG
>OMSP01000169.1 GCA_900313775.1 uncultured Eubacteriales bacterium | reverse complement strand
TCTGGTTCGTCCCATGACCCAAAAGATTTCGACAAAGCGGGATTTTACGGAGTACATTTTATGACATCGCATAGACAGGGCATAAAGAAAAATCATTCTGCTAAAAGCACAGTAAACGGGTATCTCGGGGGCAGGCGCCTACACCGGGGAGTAAAAGGTCTGCGGACCACTCAGACCGGCTTAAGCCGCACTCCCGCATTCCTTCTTGCTGTGCTTTTGCTGCTTGTCACGGTGCTTTCCGGATGCAGTGCGGCGTCGCAGGGCGGGTCTTCCGTATCTCCCGCATCTTCCGTATCGATATCGACAGATTCTGCAGAGACAGATTCCGCAGAGACAGATTCCGCTTCCACAGAGGAATCTTCCGCTTCCGCGGAGGCAGCTTCCGGCAATACGTCGGCTGAGGATGATATCACGGGAAAATCTGCTGCCGCCCTCACGCTGATGCTCTATCTGTGCGGCAGTGATCTGGAGAGCAAGACCGGCGCGGCGACGAAGGATCTGGATGAGATCATGGCTTCCGGCGTAAATACGGATCTGGTGAATGTGGTCGTGATGGCGGGTGGCACGACAAAGTGGCAGAACGGCTTTTCTCCGGATGAAACGGCCATTTATACTCTTGCTCCCGGAGGGGATACCGATGCGGGAGACGGCAGTGGTCTCCACTGGGAAAAGAAGGAGGTCTTTTCCTCTCCCGACGGGGAAAATATCCCCGCCAACATGGGTGAGGCGGACACGCTGCAGGGGTTTCTGGACTACAGCTATGCGCAGTTTCCGGCGAAGGAGTATGCGCTGATCATGTGGAATCACGGCGGCGGACCGATGCGTGGGCTGTGCTGGGATACGGCCTGGGCCAAGGACAATCTGACGATGGCGGAGTTTACCGGAGCGCTGGGCAAAAGCCCTTTCGCGAAGGAGAAGCTCCGGTGGATCGGGTTTGATGCATGCCTGATGTCCTCTGTCGAGACCGCCCATCTCGTGACCCCCTATGCGAAGTATATGATCGCTTCCGAGGAGACGGAGCCCTGTATCGGCTGGTCCTATGACTTCCTTGCAGGGATCGAGGAGGACGGGGACGGAGCGGTCACAGGCGCGCGGATCGTCGATGCGTTCACCGCGGCAGGTGAGGAGGCAAATAAGGATTCCGACAAGGAATCCGCCCTGACACTGGCCTGCATGGATCTTTCGCAGACCGAAAATGTGGAAGAGAAGCTGGATAAATTTTTTACGAAGCTGAAGGACTCCCTCAACGCGGGATCCTTTTCCGAACTCTCCAATATGCGCCAGGATACGCGTGAATTCGGCAAGGCGATGAATGACAGCCAGCGGTATGACCTGGTGGACCTCGGGGATCTTGTCGGAAACTATGCGGAACAGGCGCCGGAGGAGGCCGCGGAACTGATCGGGGCGCTGGAGCAGATGGTCGTCTATTCAAGGAGCAGCCTGGATAACTGCTGCGGCCTGTCTTCCTATCATCCTTATTACAACAAGAAATATTACGAACAGCTCTGGCGCGGGGAGTATGAAACATTTGATTTTGCCCCCGGTTATACGGACTATATCAGGGATTTTGCCGACATCTGGCTGAGCGACGCAATGGGCGACTGGATGCAGATGAATCAGGTGCAGTCTGCGGGGATCGCCGATCAGACGCAGTATTTTTCCATACAGCTGACCCCCGAGCAGCTGCAGTATTACGCCTCTTCGGAACTTTTGATCCTTTCACAGCAATTTGACGATTACTCTCAGGTGTACAGGACAAATCAGGTGACCGTGGACGAAAACGGTGTGCTGACAGCGGGGTATAACGGCAGGACTCTGTATGCTGTGGATGAGAATAATGAAGTGCTGACCGGTCCTTTGCACTATACTGTCTCCGATGACGGCAATCTGCTGATCTATGCCTATTACAGCAATCAGGAGACCGGTGCCGCTCAGGGATTCACGAGTGTTATGTTTGAATGCGCAGATTCTCCTGCGGGTACAAATCTCCCTGTGCTGGAACAGTATGTATACGACAGGGATACAGAAGTATGGAGCAACAGGCTCGAATTCCGGGAGGATGATTATCAGACTGTAATGTATATTCACGATTTAAAAGAGCGGACATATGATGGGGATACGATCAGGCCGTTTTCCGAATGGGAGGATAATCACAATTCTGTCAGTGGATATGAAGTCGTTCTTACGGAGGAAATACATTTTCAGTTTTTTGATAAGATCCTGGATGACTCTACGTTATTTGCATGTTTTGAGATCTCAGATACCCAGGCAAATCTGTATGGTACAGAGCTGATGGAAGTAAACAATCCGAATATCACTCCCGTCGAGTTTGAGAACGGTGCTTCCGGGACAGATGAAGTGTATACGTTTGAAAATGATGACCTTCGTATGACTGTCACAGGATATCTGAATTCCTCGGAGATAACAGCATCTCTGCATCTTGATCTTACGTTGGAAAATCGATCCGATACAGCTATGAGTGCACAGCTGTTTAGCGGATTCAAGATGACGGACTCAACACGCAGCTGTGTCTGCCTGCCGACACGTAATACTTTTT
>OMSP01000109.1 GCA_900313775.1 uncultured Eubacteriales bacterium | reverse complement strand
TTGGCCATATGTACTCGCAGAGCTCCGAGGCTGTCCCAGACTACTTTGTTCTTGCCGGCCGCGATGAGGATCAGATCTCCTTCTTTTGCTCCACAGACATCGATGATCTGCTGTACACACTCCTCTGAGACGAATTTGCCGAAGGAAACTTTGCGCTCCCCCTCTTCCGGCAGCTGTATATAGGCCAGACCGCCGGCACCGTAATCTCTTACAAAATCGACCAGTTTATCGATCTTCTTACGTCCGAGGCCGCCCGCGCCCGGAGCACAGATCGCTCGCACACTGCCGCCGTCTGCTACTGCATTTTCAAAGACGCCGAAACCACAGCCTCTGATCGTCTCGGAGAGGTCAGTCAGTTCCATGCCGAACCTCAGATCCGGTTTGTCACTGCCGAAGCGGTCCATGGCCTCCTGCCATGTCATGCGCGGGATCGGAAGCGGTACTTCCTCATCCAGGATTTCCTTGAACAGGAAGGCCAGCAGACGGCTGTTGACATCTATCACATCATCCACGTCCACAAAGGACATCTCCAGGTCGATCTGCGTGAACTCCGGCTGTCTGTCAGCGCGCAGATCTTCGTCGCGGAAGCATTTGGCGATCTGCATATAGCGGTCGAAACCGGAACACATGAGAAGCTGCTTGAAGATCTGCGGGCTCTGCGGCAGCGCGTAGAACTCTCCCTGATGGATCCGGCTCGGTACGAGATAATCCCGAGCTCCCTCCGGCGTGCTCTTGCAAAGGATCGGTGTCTCGATATCCAGAAATCCTTCTTCCGCCAGAAACTGACGGGTGAGTGTCGTCACGCGATGGCGCAGGATGAAGTTTTTCTGCAGATCCGGACGACGAAGATCCAGATAGCGGTATGTCAGACGCAGTTCTTCCTTGGTCTTGCTGCCTTTTTCCACCTGAAACGGCGGGGTTTCCGCCTCGGCCAGCACCCTCAGTTCTTCGACTGCGACCTCGATCTGCCCTGTCGCCAGCTGATCATTGACAGCTCCGCCGCGTTTCTGCACAGTTCCGACTGCTGCAATGACATACTCAGCGTGAAGACCGGCCGCCTTTTCCATCACTGCGGCGTCGGTCACGCCCTCTTCCATCACCAGCTGGACGATCCCCGAACGGTCTCGGAGATCGACAAAGATCAGACTTCCTTTATTGCGGTTCTTCTGCACCCATCCCATCAGGGTGACGCGTGAACCCTCTTCGGCAAGTGTGATCTCTCCACACCGGTGTGTCCTCTTTAATCCCTGCATTGACTCAGCCATATTGCCCCTACTTCCTTTCAGTTGAAAATATCTTGAATATCCGTATACCCCTCATCAGCGAGGTTTTCCTTCTGATGCTTTTTATTCTTCTTCATCGAAACGATATTGACCACCCGGCCGTCCCCTCTCTCTTTCTCCGCCTGCGCGAAGACGTCGGCCAGCGCGTCGGTATCGAGTTTCTTATCCAGCAGCAACGCTCTCTTTTCGCGCGCGTCCGGAGGCGTGAATCCCTTCTCCATCAACACCATCATGATACGCTCAAAGCCGATCGAAAAACCGCAGGCAGGGGTGTCTGTGCCTATGAATTTGCCGACCATTTTGTCATACCTTCCGCCCCCGCCGACCGACACATCGGCCTCGGCCATCGCGATCTCAAAGATCGTTCCGGTGTAATAACCCATACCCCGCACAAGAGTCGGGTCAAAAACAAGATCGACTTTTTCTCCCGCCACACGATCAACGACTGTCATGATCTTGAGCAGATTGTCACAGATATCATCTGCTCCGGCAAGCGTCTCGCGCAGAACTTCGATACCTGCCGCATCATGTGTGGTCTTCTCCAGCAATCCGGCAAATCTCTCAGCCGCCTCACCGGTGTATCCCTTTTCCTTCCACTCGGCCAGCACACCCTCCATACCGATCTTGTCCATCTTGTCGAGGGTGATCAAAACCGACTCGGTCTCCTCGGCCGGAAATCCCGCGTAATCCACCATGGCCGACAGTAGCTGACGGTCATTGATACGGATCGTAAATCCTTTGAATGACAGACGGCTAAGAACATCTGTCATCGCGAGGATCAGTTCTATCTCCGCGAGCGCTGACGGTTCTCCCAGAATATCGATATCATACTGCACAAACTGGCGGAAACGACCCTTCTGCGGTCTGTCAGCACGCCACACCGGTCCGGTCTGCAGCGCTTTGAACGGCGACGGCAGTTCCTCCTTATGCGCACTGTAATAGCGGCACAGCGGGACTGTCAGGTCATATCGCAAACCCATATCCGCGACATCCTCCTCAGTCCTGGCCGTGTCAAGACGGAGCTTATTTCCCCGCTTCAGGATCTTGAAGATCAGCTTCTCGTTATCTCCGCCCTGCTTGCTCGTCAGATTGGATAAATGTTCACATACTGGTGTCTCGATCTGCATGAATCCGTAGCCGGTATAGACTTCCCGGATAGTCCGCAGGACATAGTCTCGCAGCTCCATCTCGCGCGGACTCATATCGCGCATGCCGGTTACCGGTTTTTTAGTCAGCATAGTTTCTTTCCTTTCGCTTGATCATTTCCTTGATCTGCCTGATATACAGACTTACATCTTTGACATTCTCCACTCGCCTGATAGCTGTGACCTCACCGTTTTTCCTTTTCAGAAACTTGGATACGGCCCCTGCCCCGAGAGCGAGAATATCCTGCACTTCCTCCATGATCAGGATATTGTAATAGCTTCCTTCTTTCGGCGGCGCATAACCGATGTTCTCGGCATTGCCGCTGATGTTTTTCTGCCGGTACATATAATAGGCTTCCAGCCCCTGTGCTCCGGCCCATCGGCAGGCTGTATCGACCATGCGGTTCACTTCCCGCGCCGTGGCAAACAAACCTGTATGTTCCTGTCCGAAAGCCGATGCACGCTTGATCGCGAGCGCATGCACCGTCACATGATCCGGCTTCAGATCTTTCAGACGCGCTAATGTGTCTTCAAAATCTTCCGGAGTTTCCCCCTCGAGTCCGGCGATCAGATCCATGTTGATCGTAAAGTCCCCGGATTTACGCGTCTGCTCTACTGCCCGGCAGATATCCTCCGTCGTATGTCCTCGTCCGATCCGCCTCAGCGTCTCATCGTGCATCGTCTGCGGATTGATCGAGATTCGCGTTACTCCGGCTTCTCTCATCACATGCAGTTTTTCTTCGGTGATCGTATCCGGACGGCCCGCTTCGACCGTCCACTCAAGCCATCCGTGAGAAAGATCATCTTCGCGTCCGAATACATCTGTCAATAAACTGCACAGGCGCTTCAACTGCCCTCCGGACAGAGTCGTCGGTGTTCCGCCACCCACATATACCGCAGTCACCGGTCTGTCCGCCATCAGGCTTCCTGCGGCCCGGATCTCCTGCTCCAGCGCATCCAGATATGGCTCTATCTGATCAGCGCACCTGTCTGCCGGTACGGAAGCAAAGCTGCAGTAACGGCATCGGCTGGGACAAAACGGGATGTGCACATAGACACAGATCCCTTCGCCGGATGCTGTCACGCCTCTTTCTGCCAGCTGCTTTCCGTGGATATGTGCACGACGGAGATAATCCATTTCTCTCTTCGCGATACTGACAGCCAGATCGGCCTTCTCATCACTTACAAGATAACGCGAGATAAACCGCCTTCTGCATTCCCCGTCTGTCAGACCATCTTCCAGCATGCGACGGATGATCTTGGTAGGACGTATGCCTGTTAGCAGGCCCCAGGGAAGCGTCTGCCCTGTCACCACGGACAGCTGCGAATACAGCGACTGTCCCATACAGATCTTATCCTCTCTGCGCTGTGACTTGACCTGAGACCAGACGAATATTTCCTCCCCGTCTCTCATCAGGCGGACCGTCGCATCAAGGCCCTCTTCCAGTCTCTGCCTGATCTGCCCCTCAACTACCGCCTCCGGGTAAAAAGCCGCCGTGATATGATAAGCATCGTAGGCATAATACGGATCGCGGCAAATGACCTCGATCATGACCACTCTCTCAGAAACGGATTGTACTGCTTCTCAAATCCGATCACAGTCTCCGGTCCGTGTCCCGGAAAGACGCGCACTTCATCGGGTAAGATCAACACCTTTTTACAGAGGTTTCCCACGAGCGCGTCATAGTCCCCCTGCGGATTATCTGTTCTGCCGATACTGCCGTAAAACAGGCTGTCTCCTGAGAACAGCACTCCCTCGTCTTCGAGATAATAGCAGCATCCTCCGGCGGAATGTCCCGGGATCCATATCGTTTTAAAACTCAGACCCGCCAGTTCCAGGATATCTCCCTCGCTGAAATACCGTATCGGCGCATTCACCGTCACAGGGATATCAATAAAATCCTTTGCCAGGTTCACAGATGGATCCGTCAGCATCGCCTCTTCCTTGTCCAGCGCATAGACCGGAGCTCCCACGGTCTCGACCAGCGCATCAACACCCCAGATATGATCAAAATGCGCGTGTGTGAGCAGCACAGCCTCGACCGGCAGATCCGTCTGACTGATCTCGTCCTCAAGCGGACCGGTAAAATATCCCGGATCGATGACGATCATCCTGTCTTCATTTTTTATAAGATAACAGTTGGTCCCGAGTGGTCCTACCTCGAGTCGCTTGATCTCCATCAACTTGGCCTCCGTATATCCACGATATCACTGATGCTGCGAAGCTTCTCCGTCAACGCCTGAGCCTCGTCCGTATCAGAGACCTCAAAACTGCATTCGATAGTCGCCATATTCTGCTTGCTGACTTTAGTGTTCAGCTGTGTCAGATCAACGCCGTTTTCCACAAAGATCTTGGCGATATCCATGAGCAGCCCCTTGCGGTTGTGTGCATAGATCGCAATGTCGATCGTATAGTGTCCGTGCGCTCCGTCGCCCATATCCGCCCACTCGGCCGGAACGAGTCTCTCCCGTTCAGCTTCCGTCATGTTCATGATATTCTGACAGTCAGTGCGGTGGATCGTAAGACCGCGTCCACGGGTGATAAAGGCCACGATCTCATCTCCGGGTACCGGATTGCAGCACTTGGAAAAGCGCACTGCCATATCGCCCACACCGTGTACCACGACACCGCTCTTGGATTTGACTGCCTCGTGTTTGCGTGCTTTCCCTTTCTGGAGGCTCTCCAGTTCTCCCTCCAGCTGTTCAGCCCTGTGGTCATTGAGATAGGCCTGATGCAGCCGGTTGACGATCTGCCCCTCTTTTATACCTCCGTGACCGATGGCAGCCAGCGCCGCCTCCCAGCCGTTGAAACGGTATTTCTTGAGCACCGCCTCCATATACTTCGGCTGAAGCAATTCGTCCATGTCATACTTCTTCTCCTTGCAGTATTCTTCAAGGAGACGCTTGCCCTTAACGATATTCTCTTCTTTGAATTCTTTCCGGAACCACTGGTTGATCTTACTTCTGGCCTGCGGACTTTTGACGATCTTGAGCCAGTCCCGGCTTGGTCCTCTTGTGTTCTGTGAAGTAATGACCTCGATCCGGTCTCCGTTCTGGATCTTGTAGTCGATAGTGACAAGCTTTCCGTTGACGCGGGCACCCACCATCTTGTTGCCGACAGC
>OMSP01000168.1 GCA_900313775.1 uncultured Eubacteriales bacterium | reverse complement strand
CCCCGGATAAGTTTTCCCCGCCGTGTCTTGTCGATGAAACTGCGCAGCCGCTTCTCAAATTCTTCCGGGCGTTTTCTCGCAGCCTCAATATAAGCGACACGGATGCGCTTATAGGGTTCCGTGAACTGCTTGTAATTCTTCCAGACTTCTCCGTCCTCTTTCAATGCACTGATGATGTCAGTCGGAAAGTTGAACGGCGCCTCGATGACCGGCAGTACACTCTCCCGTATCTTCGGGTGGATCATGCTGCGTTCCTCCAGCCAGATCAGCCGTTCGATATTCGGCTGTGAATAGGAACTGCCCTTCTTTCGGGGCGTGAACCGTCTTGCGCAGTGACCTTCATCCACGCGCTTGTTGGTGCTGTCGATCCAGCCGAAGCAAAGCGCCTCCTCGACCGCGTCATTGTAAGTCAGGCCCTCCTCCCCGGACGCATTGACCGGAAAGATAAACCAGATCTCCTCATCCGTCTCGAAGTGCTCCGCGAGATACTTGCGCCACTCGCTTCTCTCGCTCGTATAAAATGTTTTTCCTACCGTGATACTCATACGTCTTTTCTTTTCTTCACCGGTATCGGGGCCTGCGCCAGAATGATCGCCGTAAAAATCAAGAGACACCCGATCGTCTCACGTCCGCTCATATGCTCATGCAAAAACAGAGCACCGAAGATCACCGCAAAGACCGACTCCGTGCTCATCAGGAGCGAAGCGATCGTCGGTTCTGTGAACTGCTGCCCCACTATCTGCAGTGTAAAACCGATCCCTCCGGAAACGACACCCAGATAAAGGATGGGCAGAATGGCCGTGTATGTCTGTTCCCATGTCGGATGCTCAACTATCTGCGCGATGATACCGGACAGCAGAGCGCAGGTGAAAAACTGGATAGCTGAAATGCGCACGGCATTTCCCCTTTGCACAAAATAATCACAGCAAAGGATGTGAAACGAGAAAAACAAGGCACACGCCAACAGCAGCAGATCCCCTTTACTGAAGGAAAACCCCTCATGCACACAGAGGAGATACATCCCTGCCACGCCAACGACGACCGCAAACCATACTATCCATGTATTCTTCTTTCTGAAAAACAGGAAGTTGATGATCGGGACCAGCAGGATGTACATCGCCGTGATAAAACCTGCTTTACCGGCTTCCGTGTATACGATGCCGGCCTGCTGGAAGGTCGCGCCGGCCGCCAGCACAGCTCCGCAGCAGACACCTCCGATGACGGTGTATTTTTGATCATCTCTCACCGCGTTTGCCGCTGTCTCAATCCGCCTTTGACTTCCTGTTTTCATCCGCCTTCCGGCCATATCCATCACGACAATGACCAGACTGATAAACAGGCCGGCCAAAAGCATCCTGGCCGCATTAAAGGTGATCGGTCCGACCTCGGTCTCCATGCCGAGGCGCTGACCGACAAAGCCCGATCCCCAGATCATGCCCGTCAGCAGCAATAATGCGTTTCCCAGATACTGTTTCTTCTTCATTGACGTCCCTTAAAAATGATATCATCCCCGAATCTCTCCCGGAGATCTTTCATGGCATCGTCCGCTTTTTTGCGGCGGTTACCCGCCTGCTGTTCTTTCACATAATCAGTAAGGCTCATCTGTACCGGATCGTCTGCGCTCACGAGTTTTCCCGCACGCACGCCGATCAAGCGTACCGGACGCCCGTTCCAGGACTCCTCGAAAAGAGCCCGCGCCTCGCGCTCCAGATCATCCGCCTCGCCAATGACCCCGACAGTCCGGCGTTGATGAGTGGCCGATGTGAAATCCGCATATTTGATAAGGATCGCAACCTCGCCGGCGCGGTATCCGTGATTGCGAAGCCGGCCGGCCAGCTCGACGCACAATCTGCGTATGTGCGTAAAGGCGTCATCCAGATCGATGCAGTCGCTGGATAATGTCCGCTCCACACTCTCACTCTTGGCCGCCTCTCTCTCGGGGTTGACTCTGTCGCCGGCAATGCCGTTCGCATACTCCCACAGCGTTCGGCCGTGGCTTTTGAGATGACTCTCCAGGATATCCGGGTCACTTTTTGCCAGTTCGCCGATCGTATGGATACCGAGCGCCTTCAGCTTCGCGGCTGAAGCCTTTCCCGCCATAAACAGCTCCCCGACCGGCATCGGCCAGATCTTCTGCTGTATCTCATCAGGAAACAGCGTATGGACTTTATCCGGCTTTTCAAAATCTGAGGCCATCTTAGCCAGAACCTTATTCACCGAGACACCTATATTGACCGTGAAGCCGAGCTCATCGCGAACACGGTCTTTGATCTCACAAGCCAGACTGACAGCCTGCTGCCTGTCCCCTGCGCTTTCTGTCACATCGAGAAAACACTCATCTACGGACAATTGTTCAAGTACCGGTGAATAGGTCCTGAGAAAATCCATGAGCTCCCGCGACCGGATGCGGTATAAACCGAAATCACTTTTGACTGTCACGAGTTCCGGACACAGCCGGAACGCCTCGGCCACAGTCTGGGCCGAGTGGACTCCTCTCCTCTTTGCCGGTATTGAAGCCGCCGTGACGATGCCGCGGCGTTCTTTGATATCACCGCATACGATCGACGGGATCGTGCGCAGATCAACAGATTCGCGCCCCTCTCGCAGCGCCGCCTCCATCTCCTCGACTGCACTCCATGAGAGAAATGCCGAATTGACATCGATATGAAAGATGATCTTCTGCCCGTCCGCTTTTCCCATGTTTCTACTATACCATAAAGCAGAACGGTTTTTGTCCATCATGAGCTATGAACAATCAGAAAACGGGACCATATGTTTCCACCGCAGACCTTTGCGGGCGTTCAGCGCATCCTGCGAGATCCCGCCTTAGGAGCATCCGTTCCCGAGCATGACGCGAGGGAATGTGATGCTCTTTAGGCGAGGCTTGCAAGGTGCGCTGCCCGAGTCTGCGTGGGAATATATGATCCCGTTTTCATTTTAGTTTACTTATGAATGCTCAGCTCGCCGTCCTCGGCACTGACGATCAGTTCATCACCGCGGGAAATATCGCCCGCGAGGATCTCTCTTGCCACAAGCGTCTCCACATGGCGGGTCAGATACCTCTTGAGCGGTCTTGCTCCGTAGACCGGATCGTAACCGCCCTCGATGATCAGGTCTTTTGCCGAATCATCCAGTGTGATCCTGATCTCCTGCTCCGCCAGTCTCTTACCGAGATCAGCCATCATCAGGTCTATGATATGCCCTATGTCGTCTCTGGAGAGCGGTTTGAACAGCACTGTCTCGTCGAGACGGTTCAGGAACTCGGGGCGGAAAGCATTGCGCAGATCTGCGAGCACCAGTTCCTGGGCTTCCGGTTTGATCTCACCGTTCTCATCGATACCGTCCAGCAGATACTGTGACCCGATATTCGATGTCATGATCAGGATCGTATTCTTAAAATCGACCGTACGGCCCTGTGAGTCGGTGATGCGCCCGTCATCGAGTACCTGCAGCAGGATGTTGAATACATCCGGGTGCGCCTTCTCGATCTCATCGAAAAGGACCACGCTGTATGGTTTGCGGCGCACAGCCTCTGTCAGCTGACCACCCTCGTCATAACCGACATATCCGGGAGGCGCTCCTACCAGACGGGAGACGGAAAACTTCTCCATATACTCGCTCATATCGATGCGGATCATGTTTTTCTCGCTGTCAAACAGATCAGCGGCCAGAGTCTTGGCCAGTTCTGTCTTGCCGACACCGGTCGGTCCGAGGAACAGGAAGGAACCGATGGGTCTGCTCGGATCCTGGATGCCCGCCTTGGACCGGAGGATCGCCTCACTCACCTTGTTCACCGCTTCGTCCTGACCGATCACTCGCTCGTGCAGCACTTCATCCAGATGCAGGATGCGGCTCTTTTCACTCTCATTCAGCTTGGATACAGGGATTCCTGTCCACTGAGAGACGATCCGCGCGATCTCTTCCTCTGTCACGCTCTCGCGCACCAGACGGTTGTCCTTGGCTCGCACGGTCTCTTCAAGCTCGGACAGCTTTGTCTTCAGTTTCGGCAGTTCTCCGTACTGTAACTCGGCCGCCCTCTCAAGATCACTGTTGCGCTGGGCAAGCTCGATCTCTTTGTTCACTTCCTCTATCTGCTCACGCACTTTTGAAACTTCATTGACCGCCTGCTTTTCATTATCCCACTGGGCTTTCTGGGCATCGTAGGTCTCTTTCATTTCAGCGAGTTCTTTCTGGAGTTCCTCAAGGCGCTGCTTACTCAGATTGTCTTCCTCTTTTTTCAGAGCCGCGACTTCGATCTCTCCCTGCATGATCTTTCGGCGCAGCTCATCCATCTCAGCCGGCATGGAGTCCAGGTCCGTCTTGATCGAGGCGCATGCCTCGTCAACGAGGTCGATCGCCTTGTCCGGAAGAAAACGGTCTGAAATATACCGGTCAGACAATGTCGCCGCCGCAACCAGTGCACCGTCTGTGATCTTAACGCCGTGGAAGACTTCATAGCGCTCTTTGAGCCCGCGCAGGATCGAAATGGCATCCTCCACGCTCGGCTCATCGATCATGACCGGCTGGAATCGGCGCTCTAAAGCCGCGTCCTTTTCAATGTATTCCCTGTATTCATCCAGCGTCGTCGCACCGATACAGTGCAATTCACCGCGGGCGAGCATGGGCTTGAGCATATTACTCGCATCCATTGCGCCGTCGCCTTTTCCCGCGCCGACGACCAGATGCAGTTCGTCGATAAACAGGATGATCCTGCCGTCACTCTGCTTTACTTCCTCCAGCACAGCTTTGAGCCGTTCTTCAAACTCACCGCGGTATTTGGCACCTGCGACCAGAGCGCCCATGTCGAGCGCGAAGATGATCTTGTCCTTCAGAGCCTCAGGCACATCGCCCTTGACTATCCTCTGTGCCAGCCCTTCGACGGCCGCCGTCTTTCCGACACCCGGTTCGCCGATAAGAACCGGGTTGTTCTTGGTCTTACGCGATAAGATCCGAATGATATTACGGATCTCCGTGTCGCGTCCGATGACCGGATCCATCTTCTGGTCGCGCGCTTTTTCGACAAGATCCTCACCGAATTTGTGCAGCGTGTCATAGGTCGCCTCCGGATTGTCACTTGTCACCCGCTGGTTGCCGCGGACCTGAGAGAGCACCTGTAAAAACGACTCCTTTGTCAGGTCTAACTGGGCGAACAACTGTTTCATCTCGCGGTCGGGATAACGCATCATCGCGAGAAGTAAATGCTCGACAGAGACATACTCGTCACCCATCTGCTTTGCCTCGTCCTCTGCGTGAGTCAGCACCTTGTTCAGATCCTGACTCAGATAGATCTGAGCACCGGCCACCTTGGGCTTGCCGGCCAGGATCTGCTCGACGCGTTCCAGGATCGCGTTTCTGTCCAATCCCATTTTCTCAACAAGCTGACCGATCAGACCGTCCGTCTGATCCAACAGAGCATAGAATAAATGGATCTGCTCGATCTGCTGATGTCCGTAGTCTCCCGCGTATTTTTCGCAGTTCTGTACCGCCTGCAGTGAATTCTGTGTAAATTTCTGAATGTTCATACTCTCACCTCGATTCGTTTTGGGATAAATCAGCTGCTAACAGCTGTCGTTATACATATTTCTATTCCGCATATAGTATAACCCATTTTGTTAGCACTGTAAAGAGGTGAGTGCTAATTTATCGCTGCAGTGTAATCTTTTCCCTGTCGAATCCGCGTCCGAGGACAGCATTGACCTGAGAGATGCGGACAAAAGCCGTTTCATCCACAGAACGTATCAATCGGCGCAGTTCGCGAAGCTGGGAAGATCGAACGACGGCATTGATCTCCTTTACCTGTTCGCGCTTAAATCCTGTTTCACCGAGAAACATTGTCAGTCCGAAATCGCGGTCGAGCAGTGTTTCGCGCAGCTGCTCGTACCGCTGCGTGATCACTGTCACCTCATATCGCCTGTCGCCGAAGACCAATACGCGGTCAAGCGTCAACGTAAAGATATACGCGGAGACGATGCCGTAGAGGACGCGGTCTGTTTTGATGAAGGGAAGCTGTCCGAGCATGATCGCCGCATCCATAATGTACATAGATGTCCTGACCGGCCAGTGCAGTTTATGATTAAAAATGAGAGGCGGTATGTCCAGCCCTCCTGTCGATCCTCCGGATTTCATGACAAGCCCGACTCCCGCTCCGCCGATCACGCCGGCAAAGATTGTCGCAAGTATCAGACTGTCCGTGACCTCTCCAATATGCGGTATGCGTTCGACAAGTGAGATGGCAAGCGGATATACAAAAGACGCGAGCAATGATCCCGCCACCAGACGTCTGCCGACAAAGAACCATGCCAACGGCAGGCAGATGATATTGACGATCAGAACAGTAAGTGCCGTCGGGACCTGCTGCCATTTCTGCATGATGATACCGACGCCCGTCGCACCGCCGACTGTGATGCCGAAAGGCACGACGAAAGCACAGACCGAGATCGCCAGCAGGAAATTACCCGCTACATTCATGCCAAGCATGCCGATCACATGAGCTGCTCTTCTGCTTTTCATACTAACCTCCTTTAATAAAAAAAGCGGGTCAGGGAAAAGCATTTTCCCTGACTCGCTATGGGATCAGTCTGTCCGACTAATATCACCTATATATTCATTTCTGTTCAGATAATATCACATCGCTGCTCCGTCGGTCAACAGCCCCAGCAGATAGTCTTCCATCTCCTCCACGGTCGCAACGATGTGACCGGCGTCGGCAGACTCAAGCTCCTCGCGGGAGCCGTATCCGAAGAGTACGCCAAGCGACATTACCCCGCAGGCTACCGCACCGTCGATATCGTGATGGCGGTCTCCTGCCATGACGGCATCTTCCGGCTTGATCCGGTATTTATCCAGGATAAACCGGATGACATCGGCTTTTTTTACACGAGCGCCGTTCAGCTCACTGCCGCATACATAAGTAAAAGGCTCCCGGATGTCAAAGTGGTCAAGGATCTGCTCCGCAAAGACCTGAGGCTTGGAAGTTGCAACATACAGCGAGGCTCCGGCCGCCTTTAGCCGCGCCAGCATCTCCGGGATCCCCGGATAGATTTCATTTTCAAAAATGCCTGTCGGCGCGAAGTATTCACGGTAGATCTCGACCGCCTCGATCGCCTGCTCTCGTGAAAAGCCATAGTAATTTTCAAATGATTCCGTAAGCGGCGGACCGATGAAGGGTATCAGGTCGCGCAGATCCATCACTTTGATACCGTAGTGGTCCAATGCATAGCGCACGGCCTTCGTGATACCGATCATCGGGTCAGTCAGCGTGCCGTCCAGATCGAACATGATATGCTTTCTCATATGGACCTCCTTATGATCTTCCACTCATCGATCAGCCTCTCAACAGAATAGGCGGCGTTGGCCGGGCTGGTCGAGGGAAGCCTGACCGCTTCCCTTCCGGTCTGCGGCAGGATGTACCGTCGATACAGATCAAAAGCCTTACCACCGTTGGTGTATATTGCTCTGATATCAGCTCCGCCGAGGATCTTCCCGATATCGTTTGGCACGACATCTCTGATCGACGCATCCGAGGAACCTGTGATCCTGCAGGATGCGATCACATCCCAGAGGGCGATATGATGCTCTCGCAGGAATGCCTTCTTTTCATCAACGGTCCCGGGTGTATTGATCAGCTCCTCGGATGTGCACACTCCCGTCAGCACTTTCCAGAACCTGTTCTGCGGATGTCCGTAAAAGAACAACTGTTCCCGTGATTTGACCGAGGGGAACGATCCCAGGATCAATATGCGCGAATCTTCATCATAAAAGGCCGGGATCGGATGTGTTATCACAGCGGCGCCTTCAGCCATCGACAGCTCTCGCTCCTCTTTCAAATAATAGAATTAACTCCGATTTCCATTTGATTTTAGTCTACAGAACTCTTAAGATGAAATCAAGGAAAGGAGTCATAACTATGCTTAAAACGATCGGTATTATAGGCGGGATGGGACCCGCCGCGACCGTAGACCTAATGAACAAGATCATCCGTATGACGGATGCACAGGATGACCAGCATCATATCCCGGTCTTAACTGACTGCAATACGCGCATTCCGGACCGGACTGAAGCCATCCTCTCCGGTGGCAGTAGTCCGGCCCCGGAGATGTTAAAGAGCGCCCGGAGACTGGAGCAGGCAGGCGCAGATTTCATCATCGTGGCTTGCCACACTGCTCATTATTTCATCCCTGAGATCGAATCACAGATCGCTGTTCCGGTCATAAGCATGCCGGAAGAGACAGCTGTCCTGCTGCAAAGAGACGGCGTGAAGCGCGCCGGCGTACTCGCAACGGACGGCGTGGTTGCAAGCGGCCTCTATGAAAAGGCTTTGGCTGCATACGGGATCGGGGCCGTTTATCCCGGCGCCGAAGACCAACAGACAGTCATGCATCTGATCTATGACTGCATCAAGAGCGGCATCCGCGACAGGGGCAAGCTGCCCGTTCAGGAGATCCGCAGTATGATGACTGACATGAAAGAGCGCGGCGCGGAAGTGTTTTTGCTTGCCTGCACCGAACTTCCGATCGCCTTTGAACTCATGGACATATCCGATAACTGCATCGACCCGACGACTGTACTTGCGCGTGCCGCGATCCTGAAAGCCGGGGGCAGCATCCTGCCGTAAATCACTTTTTTCTATTGTTAATTAAGGGCATTTTAAGTTAGAATACCCGTATAGGAGAACTATAGACACAGAAGGAAAGGAGAACTATATGAAAAAAATCAAAGGCTCTCTCCCGCTGCAGATCTTCATCGCTCTGGCTCTCGGTATCATAGCCGGACTGATCTTCCTGGCAACGGGGCATCCGGAAATTGCAACCAATTACCTTGCACCGTTCGGAACCATTTTCCTGAACCTGCTGAAGTTCATCGTCGTACCGATCGTGCTGACATCCATCATCTCAGGTGTGGTGTCATTATCTGACATCAAAAAAGTCGGAACCATCGGTCTGCGCACGATCATCTATTACTTCTGCACGACAGCGATAGCCATCGTGATCGGCCTTATCTTTGCCAATATTTTTAAAGGCACCTATCACACGCTGTCCACCAGCGGACTGGAATACCAGGCTGCGGAAAAGACCAGTCTCATGGATACGCTGGTCAATATCTTTCCGTCCAATATCATCCAACCCATGTCCGAGTCGATCATGCTGCAGATCATCGTGATCTCCATTTTCATCGGCTTCGGCATCATAATCGCAGGCAAAAAAGCTGATCCGGTAAAGAACCTCAATGAAAGCCTCTATGAGGTCTTCATGGTCATCATGCGCGGCATCATCAAGCTTACGCCGATTGCAGTCTTCTGCCTGATCGCGCCGGTCGTAGCTGAGAACGGTCCGCAGATCCTGGGCTCTCTGGCCATGGTCCTTCTGACCGCCTATATCTGCTACTTCCTGCACGCGTTCATCGTATACTGCAGCGCAGTCAAGCTGATGGCGGGCATGAATCCCATCAAATTTATCAAGGGTGTCATTCCCGGCTTCCTCTTCGCTTTCTCATCCACTTCCTCGATCGGTACGCTGCCGATCTCTATGGAGTGTGTGGAGAAAATGGGCGGCCGCAAGGATGTGGCAAGCTTCACGCTGCCGCTGGGCGCGACGATCAATATGGACGGTACCGCGATCTACCAGGGCGTCTGCGCGATCTTCATCGCAGCCTGCTACGGCATCGATCTGACGCTCGGTCAGATGATCACGATCGTTCTGACAGCGACGCTGGCCTCAGTCGGCACAGCGGGTACGCCGGGTGCCGGCATGATCATGCTGGCCATGGTGCTGCAGTCTGTCGGACTTCCTGTCGAAGGTATCGCGCTGGTCGCCGGTGTCGACCGTCTCTTCGACATGGGCCGTACCGCGATCAATGTCGTCGGCGACATGTCTGCCGCGATGATCGTCAGCAAGTACGAGGAAAGACGCGAAGCTAAGGAGAAAGCTTCCGCATAAGTCTCTTTGCCGATATTAAAGGAGCAGGCCTGTTGGGGCCTGCTTCTTTCTTATTGCCGCTCCTCTTCCACCTTCATATCACCGATCGCGTCGAACAATCTGTCGTTGAGCCTGACCGCTTCCTCTTCGCTCATATCTCCGTAATTCTGCTGTGCGCTGTTATTCGTCAGGAAGAAACCTCCTACATCATAACCCTTTCGGTTTGTCCCGATCTTCTTTACCTCTCTCAGATCGCCGGAGTCTTTCAACTGATAATGCCGCAGAGCTTTGTATCCCAGCACATAGATATCATCACCGCTCCGCTCGATCTGCAGGACAGCTCCCGGGACCTCGGCGGAAGCCAGGACATCCAGGGACTTCGCGTCGCGCACCTCCAGAAGCGAAGTCTGGCTGTCACTTCCGAATATATCCGTATATCCGATCAGCAGTCTGTCTCCTTCCAGATTGAGATTGTACGGCACAGCCTGTGTCAGCGCTGTCTTCGTAAGCTCCCGTTTGTCCAGATCGTAGCACGCCAGCTGCCCCTCGGTCAGAAACAGGAGCGTCCTTCCGTCGACCTGAAGGAAACCCGGCGTATCCTCATCCGGCAGTTCCAGTATGCTCTCGCTCTTACCGGCTTCAATATCCAGCTTCATCAAACGGACCTT
>OMSP01000115.1 GCA_900313775.1 uncultured Eubacteriales bacterium | reverse complement strand
GGCGAGAACCACGGCATCACATTGATGACCGAGATGATCAGCATCAGAAGCGGCACCGCCGCCATCAGGATGAACAGGGTCGCATAGCCTGCGTAGATATCCATGTCTTCCTGGTTGTATTTGTCATAGGCTTTTTTGAACAAAGCCGGCCTCAGCCATTTCCGCAGTTTCATTTGCCTTCTCCTTTCCGACAAGTGTATTATAGCAAAAACAGCCGCGTTTGAACACGGCTGTACAATAATTGTATTCCATTTGCTGCACTACTTTAATCGTTCAGATAGAACAGGCTGTCTGCCCGATGCTTCAGATCGGTCAGATTGTTATAGGCAGCGTTCTGATAAACTGATAATTCTTCCTCATAAGGATTGTCTTCGTCTACATGGAAATACTGTCCGCGCGCGTCCAGCGCGCCCATCGCGGTGATGACCGGAATTTTCTCACGGAGCCCCGCCAGATAGCGGTCGTAGTCCGTCATCCGAAGGCCCGCGACCTGAAGGAGCAGGCCCGACAGGTAATTAACGCTGATCCGGTCGATCGTGCCTTCGTACTCATCCGGAATATCATAATTCGCCCAGAGCATCATATGACTGATATAACGTTTCTGAAGCTGCTCCCCTTCCGCGTTCGTCACATCGGTTCCCATGATCTCGCTGATGAATTCATTCTCCACATACGGCTGATGATCGCCGAAGAAGAGGATGATCGTCGGTTCCTCCACATTCGCAAAGTACTCCACCAGCTTCCTCAGTGACTTGTCCGAGTAACGGATCAGGGACAGATACTGATTCGTCAGCGGACACGGCTCTGCCGAACCTTCCACAGTCACCCGGTCATCCAGGCCGTACCAGGTGGAATTGTAGGGAGAATGATTTTGCATCGTGACGTTAAACATGAAGAAAGGCCTGGACTTATCGCGCTTGTTGTACTGGCGGATCACCTCTTCATAGTTATATTTATCCGAAACGTACTGGCGGAGAATGATGTCATCCCGCCCGTATTTTTCTTTCAGATCATCCCGGAACGTGTAAGGGCTCATCCGTTCCTGATAACGCTTTACGATGTCCTTCGGGAACATGTCTTCCAGACCAATGTACTTGTCGAAGCCCATCAGGTCGTACACCTTCACACGGTTCCAGTTTCCGCGGAAATACGGGTGCAGCGCTATCGTCTGATACCCCTGCGCTTCCAGCGTCCGCACCAGACCGGGCTGTTCCCCCTTCACATACAGCTGATAGGCGTTGCTGCCCGCCGGCAGGAACGCCATCGTATTCCCCGTCAGGAACTCGAACTCTGTATTGCTCGTTCCCGTCCCAAGGACCGACACATAGGTGTTTCCCTGGATCGTGTTCTCCTTCAGGCTGTGCAGGAACGGCATGTAATCGATGTCCGTCTGGAAATCGCCCAGCACCTTCAGATCTGAAAACGACTCATTCATGACCACGATGATATTAGGCTTCTCAGGCGGAGTCTGCTCCCTTTGGGGAGGAGCCTGCTCCCTCACTGCATTCTCCACCTCATCCGCATCATATCCGGAAGGTTTGTTCTGCCGCAGATAACGGGTATTGACCATGAATTCCAGGATGGCGCCTTTGTTTTTATAGCCGCGGCTCTGATTGAAAAAGTCCGGTTTATAGCCCTGATGGATCAGAATATCTGTCCCGTAAAAAAGACCGGCCGTCCCCGCAATAACGAGAATGGAAAGGAGCCGGAGGACGCGGCGGGCCCGAAGGGCTCGCCGGCTGACACCTTTCCCCATTCCGAGCCGGAACGCAAGTGCCAGCATGAGCAGGGTCACGATAACTGCATAGCAAACCTCCGCACCGAAATTGTATCTGTAGCCGGTTGCCACCGTCGCGGCGGTCGCAATGCTTCCCACGTCCATCGGGACGAGAGGGCCGCCTTTGAACTCCTTCACGTACATGTTTACCAGGCCGAAGGCGAGAAAGACGGGATTCAGCAGAAGGACCGGGATCCGCACGCTGCCGCTGAGCGCGAAGAGCAGCAGGAAGAACAGTAGAGCCACGCAGTAGTTGTCCACCCACATCCAGCCGGTGGCATGGAGGTCTGAGAGAAGATTACCGTTCAGTCGCTCCACTGCTGCGACCGCACCCATCGGTGCCATCAGAAAGACGGCCAGCTGCCAGAGCGGGTACCATTTCCAGTCTTTGGACGGATGCGCTGCTATCGCGGCACCGATCAGCACACATAAAAGCAACGACACAGCAAACAGCGCCCTTCCGTGTGGCTGGAGCTCCAGGAAGTTCTCACGTTCCCAGAGCACGAACCCGGCCGCGGCCAGCGCTGTGATCATTCCGATTATTTTTGATCGTTTGCTGTACTCCATCGTTTTTAAATATTCAAAATATCTTTCAATTCATCCAGCAGCTCCGGATTCCTGTGATTCTCCATATTCGGGAAGGCGCGCAGAACACGGCCTGTACCGAAGAGAGAATGCGCTTCCACGCGCTTCCGGAGGTTCGTGCGGGCATCTGCGACCTTGCGTTTCCCTTCCTCGTGCCGGTCGACCAGATCCTGCTCGATCTCCTTACGGCCGAGAGCTGCCTGTAATCTGGCTTCGTCGATAATTCCGGCGGTTTCCAGCGCTCCTTCTCCAAGCCTCGTACTGAGCTCATCACTGACCACACGCATATTCTGCCGCAGCTGATCCAGCTCGGCAATCTGGCGGTTGAGGCCTACCATGATCATGACGGATACGACAAAGTCTACCAGGAAGGCTGCGTACAGAACACCGATCACGACCCATCCGATCTGCTCCGGCAGCACATTCACGGCAGTATTCGAGATCATCGGATGAATCACTTTCACGATCAGGACAATTCCAATGCCCCAGAGGATACTGAACCTCAGGCAGATATATCCGTGGAAATTGAACTTTTTATCCGAGTAGTCCCACCAGCGGGTGTGGAACAGTTTATCCAGCACATATCCTCCGATGAGCTCGATCAGTGTGGAAAGGATCACCCCGCCGATGAAGAGCATTATCGTGTCGGCAAAGTCGAACATCATTTCTCTGCTTGCGGAGAATCCAAACAGTCCGAAGACTGCTATCACTCCGAACCCGTAGATCGGGCAGATCGGGCCGTTCAGAAAGCCGCGGTTAACGACCTGTCTGGTTTTGAATGCCGCATAGATGACTTCCACACACCAGCCCAGAAATGAATAAATCAGAAAAAACTCTGCAATTTGATAAATAGCCGTACCTAGAATCGTCATTTTAAAAACTCCTTAATTTCGTCAATATCTTCTTCAGAAAAGACCCGTACTCCCGACGCCTCGAGCTGAGCGGCAAAGATCCCTTTTCCCGGAATCAACGTTCCGGAGAATGTCCCATCATAGATGGTCCGGCAGCCGCAGCTGGGGCTCCTCGACTTGAGGATCGCCAGATCAGGATGGAAAGCTTTCGCAGCCTCCATACACTCGGCTGCCCCGCGCCGGAATTCCTCATCCACGCTGACTCCTTCCCGATTGATCACGATGCCGTTCACAAGTTCTGCGGGCGGCCGGGGCGCTGAAAGCCCGCCGGCCGCCTCCGGGCAGACCCGCAGGATCTGCTGTCCGGCGAGGAGGGCCGCCAGGGCCTCATCATAATTGTTTCCCCCGTTATATTTACAGTTTTCGCCTAACAGGCAGGCGCTGATAATAATTTTCATTGAAGTCCTTTTTAGTCGTCAACTACGGTCTACGACCGTTTCTTCTGCTCCGGATAAGTCGACTTGTGGTGATGCTCGACCGCCTTCAGGCTCTCCAGCACCGCGGAGCGGAATCCCTTCTGCTCGAGCACGCGGATCGCTTCCGTCCTGCCGCTCTCAGGTGTGCAGACCATATCCCTGAGCTGTGCCGGGTGCATCCCGGTGGCGAGCATCATGCTCGCACTGCCCATCACGGTCTGCGCCGCGAACGTGTACGCGATCTCTCTGGGAAGGCCGGAGGATGCAGCCGCATCTGCCATCGCCTCGACCATCATGCAGACGATCGCAGGCGATGCACCGGTCAGTGTCGAAATGACCGGGAACATATTCTCGGGAACAGGCTGTGCTTCGCCCGTAGATTTCAGGATCTTCAGTACGGTCTCCTTCTGTTCCTCCGTCAGGTGCTCGTTGTGGCAGAAGACGGTCATCCCCGCTCCCACGAACGCCGGTGTATTCGGAAGCGCGCGAACGATCGGGATGCAGTCTGTGTGCCTCTCTTTATCATCATTCAGATCGAATCCGACCACGCCGTCTCCTGACAGCTTCTTATCCAGCCAGTCGAGCGATCCGCCGGACACCAGCGAGATCACGATCTTCTCGTTATTGACCTCATTCCGGATATCATGCAGCACTTCCTCCAGCGACGGATAGGGGACTGCCAGTATGATCACGTCAGCCTTCTTCGCAGCTTCCGCATTGTTTTCTGTCACGTTGATCTTCGTCTGCTCGTGGATCGCTTTCCGGGTCTCTTCTGACGGACAGCTTCCGGTAATATCTTCAGGCTCCACCACTTTGGCCCGCAGGACCCCTCCGATCACCGCGTTTGCGATCTGGCCGAGACCGATAAATGCAAGTTTCATGTTACGCCTCCATTTTTCTGATGCAACTACCACTAATTATGATATAATTGTATTGGAAAGAATGCAAGTAAAACAAGGAGGCAATGCCATGCGTTATAAAACTGCTGCCGGAATGCTTCAATACTGCATCGACTATGAAGATCAGCAGGGGATCATGTCCGACGAACTTCCGGAATATTTTCAGATGCTCCTGAATGCGATGACACCTGAGGAGGACGTACTGGTCCCCTTTGTCATCGACAGGAAGGATGTCGGGCTTCGGAAGGTAGAACAGATTTCTGCTGCCGCAGTTACCTCGGAACGGATCCTGGTCGCACGGAAAAAAACGCTGGGAAAATCCGTCCGTACCATTCCCTGGAAGCGGATCGAAGAGGTTGCGATCTCACAGGATATGCCCGACTTTGACCTGATTCATATTTATACCATCAAGGAAGACTTTGTCATCCCCTTAAAACCCGAGGAATCGGTGAAAGTCTATGACTCCATCATTGACGCTCTGAAGAAATACCGCCGCGCCCGCCTAATCCGCAGGATCCTGATCACAATCGGCGTGATCGTCGTCGCGGCTGCCGCCCTGTACATCACCTATAAACTGGGCTATCTGCCGATCAAGCCGCAGCCATCCACCTGAAAAACAAGTGCGCCGGGGGCATATGCTCCCGGCGCCTTTTTATCCGAAAACAGTTCCCCCGCCATTCACCGGCGGGGGATTTTTCAGTCTACTTCCGGAACAGGCCTCTGAACGTTTTTATCTTATCAACGACGGTATCCTTAATCTCCAGTACATCGTCGATGATCTCTTCCTGCTTCTTCATGAATTCCGCGTCCCTTTTCCTTGCATGTTCCTGTCTCCTCGCCTTCTCGGCTGTTTGATTTACAAACGCATAGGAAAGGTCATACAGATACCTGCAAAAGCTGTCATCCAGATGATCCCGGAGCATTTCATAGCAGTATCTCTGGCCATAGTGGTCCTCGCTGAGGATGATATCTCTGTCGATAACTGTATACCAGCCAATATCCTCGATCGGCCCGCTGGACTGCCCAAGTTCCACGTTGCCCTCGATCATACCGCAATAGTAGATGATCTTCAGCGCCTTCGCGGCCCTCTCATTGTCAAGCCCGTGGACAGGAGACAGGATCCTTCTGTTTCCACATTCCACGAATTTCCGCACAAGCCTGTTGATCACAAGGTATACGTTATAGGTCAGCACTTCCGCGAGCGGAACATTGAACATGCTGTTGACCTCTTCATACTGGTTCTGATAATGAGGGATATCCATGTCGACCTGGAGCCCGCTGAAGGTATTGTCGACATAGTTCACATAATAATACACCTCAGAGTTATGGAAATTGATGTAGTTGAACAAAACCGCATCGTATAATGCTGTCGCCAGATACCGCCACGGAATGCGGTCGAATTCCCTTTTCTGATCATAGGCAAGGGTCTGACCGGCAGCCATGGACACCCAGTAATAATACCTGACATCATACGCATTCTGCTGATCGTACACTTTGTTGTTATACCTGTACGGCTGCATATTGATCAGCATGTTGGCATTCCAGTTGATCGGCTCTGACAGGAACCCGGATGCAATATCCAGCATCGCCTGGATATCTCCCTGCTCTGCCTTCCGTAAAAGAAAAACATACTCGGGAATATTCATCAGTTCCATTCTGTTATGGCAGTGCGCCCACTTTCCGAGGTACTGCCGTTTCTGGCCGGAATAATACGGTGGGTCTTCCAGCGGGGCATTTGCCATTTCCGCTGAAGCGCCGGCATCTGCACCTGCACTTTCGTTCTTCGGCTCCGCGGCTCCTGCAAGTTCTGTCAATTCCCGTAAATACCCGATGGCGATCCCCGCATCATCCATTGTGATCGGGAGCGCATTCGTCTCTTTATGCGCACCCTTATTCGAGAGGATCCTGGTCTTATGCATCAGGCTCCTGACCTGCGGCGAAAAAACGTGAGCTTCATCTGCGAGATAATCGATCATCGCCTCCAGGTCCCCTTTGCCGTCGGGTTTCGTGTAGGGGAAAGCGTATGCATCAATGGTATCTTTGAGAATCGATTCCAGCCCCAGCCTCACGTGAAGCATGACTGCATTGACGTCTTCGATCTGCAGGCACTTTCCGGCCATTTCATATTCCTTTTTTGCCTCAAGGTATAATAATTCCATTTTATTGTCCTTTTACATTAAGTTTTCGTTAACCCCTGATTTTGCGCCTTTTTCTCTATGCCTGAATTGCTTTCTTAACTATGATTCATTTTAACATACCATGTCTATTGTGACATTATTTTCTGCCATGAAAAAATGACCTCCATAAGATAGATTCTTAGTCTACCTTCTGGAGGTCAGCTGTGGTTATTTCACTCTCTTCGTGATCGTCTTGGAATACTTACCCTTGTAGCTCTTCTTGTTCACGACGCGGATCGCACGGATCTTGACCTGATACTTCTTACCCTTCTTCAGCTTCTTCAGCGTGATCTTCGTCTTTTTGGTCGTCTTGACCTTCCACTTGGAAGAACCGCACTTACGATACTTCACCTGATACTTGGTTGCCTTGGATACTTTCTTCCACTTTAATGTCAGTTTTTTCTTTCCGGCCTTCGCGGATTTGACGGAGACCTTCTTAGGCTTAGGGATGACCTGGGAGATTTTCAGTGCAAAATCGTCATTGCCAAGTCTCAGATTCTGGACCTTGATATAATAGGTCGTGCTTCTCTTCAGATTGCTGAATGATTCCGTCTTAGGACTTTCATTCGGATATACGGAAATATAGTTCACTTTATTTCCATCCGCATCTAAAATCGTGAAACTCATGAAGCCGGCATATTCATATTCACTATAGTTGCTGCACCGGAACTTATACTTTACCCCTTTGTTGCCGGTTGTCGTAAACTTGAAAAAGTGGGCATCATCGCCGGATGCTATTCCTGTATACTCTGTCCCGAGCGACAGCGCCGTCGCATTCCCAAAGTTCGTTCCTCCGTATCCGACATCTTTAGCCGCATACACCTTTCCATTCATCATCGGGATGAACGCCATTGCCATGATCAGTGCTGCCAGCACCATGATCGTTCTAGTACTCTTTCTTTCCATCATGTTTCTCCTTTCAATTAACAGCTTTTTTGCTTCCTTCTGTTTAATAGTGCCATTTGGCCAGCGTAAGGTTTGAAGGTTTTTAAAAAAATTTATTGTTTTTTTACAAAGTCTTCTTCACTGATCCTCAATCGGAATGAATTTCCTTGTTTCGAAAACGAACTTGTAGTTTTCACCATCCAAATTCAGGTGACAGAAATCCTTCGTATAGTCACTTACAAGGATACTTGCATCTGTGATGCTTAGGAAATTCCCCAGCCTCTCGGTACCGGAGCCGTCGGCTTTGCACCTATATACTGAAACGTCCATGAGCCTGTCATCATTACTGACGACATAATAGAACTCCTCGCCTACAGCATCACTGATCACGGATACCTTATCCCCAAGGCTTTTCACGTGCTTCAACCCGGAGCCGGTCAGCTCGTAAATATCTGACGGCCATGCATCGTGGACAGACAGACTGCCTAACTCATTGGTGAGTACATACTTGCCGGATCTATGCCTGATCACCGCGCGCTCTTTCAGCGGTGTGACCTCACCGGTTTTCAGGTCGCAAGTCCAAAGCTTGTTTAAGCTGACGCTGTCTGAGAATCCGATATAGGCCAGACCATCATATACCGTGCCAATATAATGTCCTGCATTTGGATCTTCATTACCTTCGAACTCTGCCAGTTTTTCAGTGCTCTCTGAATCCAGGTCATATTTCATCAATGAAGCTGTATTCGATCCGTCAGAATAATTGAAATACAGCACGGTAGTACCGTTTGTATAAGCAGAGCCTGAACCGGCGGTATCCCCATTGAATTTCCGGCTCTTATCATCTCCTGCCTGTACATAGTTCCATTCATATGTATCAACGTCATACCAGAACAGCCGGTTTCCTGCCTGCTTCAGTGTGGATTCCCTCTTCAAAGGAATGTATTCGTTCGGATTCTCTTCATTCGTATCCGTCTGATCGTTCTGCCCGTCAGAGATCTGCTTCCGGAGCAGCGCCATAGCCTCATCATACGACATGGAGGAACTGTTCTGAAAACTCTCCGGTGCGATATCAGCATCCTCACCGAGTATGTTCTGCCAGCCGTTTTTTCCGGGATCAGCTTCCGCTTCTCCGGTCGAATCCGCCGGAAGACCGACTTCCCCTCCGTACAGTACCATCTCATCCATATCGCTTATGGCGGCATTCACTTCCGCTTCCGGATCTTCAGAAGTCGCGGAGGGGTCTCCGATGTCTGCCGTATACGTGTCTGAAACAGCGGTCAGCGTGCTGTTCTCCTCCCCTCCGTCCATAGTGAATTTCCTCATGCGGACATCTCTGGACTCGGATCCGTGATCGACACTCAGGATATATAACGTCCCAGGCGTTTTCCCTGTAAAGACCGTATAGGATGTGTTTGGCTCCCATGTCCTGAAGTGTACCATACGACCATAGTGATACACATTATCGTATTGAGCCCAATCCTCGTTGCGTTCAGCAGAGAATATCCCCGGATACTCTATGTTATAGCTCAGTTCCTGGAACTTATTATTTTTATATGTAAATATGTGCAGATCCGCACTGTACCAGTTGTTTTCATGATCAGAGATCACGGATGCCATCATGAACAGTTCCGGAACACCATCACCATCGACGTCCTTCAATGCGACCGGCTTAGTGGGTGGATTATTGTCCCCGAAATTAGAGAACTGCCACGTATAATCCTGTATATCATCCTTATATATGGAAAGTGCGGACAAATAGACTCGGCTGTATTCATCGACCAGTTCAGGAGAAATGCCCGAATCCGCCGCTTCTGCAGCACTTCCTGAACCATTTTTACCATCGCCTCCATTCTGGTCTGGCGATGATCCTCCCATGCTATGGACCGCTATCATGATAACGATCGCTGCGGCGATGATCCCTATCGCGATCATTCCAAGTTTCAGTCCTCCACCAACCAGAGACAGACCCGCTGCCTTCCGGCCGGCTTCTGCTGCATGACCAACTTTCGCCACATGGCTCATCCCTGTGCTGTCCGGGCCGGGCTGTGCGCCTGTATCTCCCGGGCCGGGCTGCGCGCCTGTATCTCCCGGGCCGGGCTGTGTGCCGGTATCTCCCGGACCGGGCTGCGTACCTGTATCTCCCGGGCCGGGCTGCGCACCTATATCTCCCGGGCCGGGCTGCGCACCGGTATCTCCCGGGCCGGGC
>OMSP01000244.1 GCA_900313775.1 uncultured Eubacteriales bacterium | reverse complement strand
TGAAAAAACAAATCGAAGAAGATCAACAACAGATCGAAAGAGACCGGGAGACCATTACAGAGATGGCTTCCGCCCGGGAGCAGATCCGGTTTGTGCGTGACTATTACGCCATGCGCTCGGACAAATACGAAGCTCTCGGCCGCCTGGCCCAAACCGAGAGGACCTTTATCCTCAGCGGTTATCTCGCCAAGCGGGATGTCCCCAAAATCGAACCGAAACTGAATGAGATGGATCTGCTGGTAGAGATCAGCGATCCGGCGCCGAATGAGGATGTGCCGATCAAGCTGCGCAACAATGCCTTCACCTCACCGATGGAGTCAGTCGTTGCCAACTACAGCATGCCGAATAAGCATGAGATCGATCCTTCAGCGATCATGGCCATCTTCTATTATGTATTTTTCGGACTGATGCTGTCTGACGCTGCATACGGACTGATCATTACGATCGCCTGTGCTGTCTGTCTGACGAAGTACAAGAACCTGGGAGCAGGTATGCATAAATTCCTGAAGATGTTCCTGTACTGCGGCATTTCGACGACGATCTGGGGATTTTTGTTCGGCGGTTTCTTCGGCGACGCGGTAAATGTCATCGCGACGACGTTCTTTAACCGTCCGGATGTGAAGCTCCCGGCACTCTGGTTTGAGCCCGTGGCTTCGCCGATGAAGCTTTTGGTCTACGCGTTTGTCTTCGGTATCATCCATCTGTTCGTCGGTCTGGGCATCCAGATGTATGAGCAGATCAGAGACGGCGATGTCAAGGGCGCTATCTATGATGTCGGATTCTGGTATATGCTGGTCGGCGGACTGATCGTGGCAGTCATGACGGTCCCGATGCTGATGCAGGATATGTTCCAGCTGTCCTTCGTCCTTCCGGCAGGCGTGCGAAAGGTCGCGCTGATCATTGCTCTTCTGGGTGCGGTCGGCATTGTATTTACCGCCGGACGCGATTCCAAGAGCTGGGTCAAGCGCATTATGAAGGGATTGTACGGCGTCTATGGTGTGAGCGGATATCTGAGTGACATCCTGTCTTACTCCCGTCTGCTGGCTCTCGGTCTCGCGACCGGTGTCATTGCGACGGTCTTTAACGCGATGGCTGCCATGGTCGCGGGCGGCAAAGGAGTTGTCGGGGTCATCCTGTTTATCATCATCTTTGTGATAGGTCATTCGATGAACCTGGCGATAAACGCGCTCGGCGCGTATGTACACACTAACAGGCTCCAGTATGTGGAGTTTTTTGGCAAGTTTTATGAGGGCGGCGGACGCGAGCTCGATCCGCTGACCGAGAACACTAAGTATTACAGAGTTAAGGAGGCAAAGTAGTTATGAGTAATCTGGGTATGGTATTTGGACTTTTGGGTGCGGCTGTTGCAGCGCTGTTCGCAGGCATTGGTTCAGCAGTCGGCGTCGGCATCGCCGGTCAGGCGGCAGCAGGCGCGACAAGCGAGAAGCCGGATCTGTTCGGTAAGGTACTGGTTCTTCAGCTGCTTCCCGGTACACAGGGTATCTACGGTCTGCTGATCGCGTTCATCACTCTGTCAAGGATCGGCATCATGGGCGGTCAGGCCCCGACAACGATGCAGGGACTTCTGTATCTGGCAGCTTGTCTTCCGATGGGATTTGTCGGTCTCGGTTCCGGCATCCATCAGGGCAAGGCATCTGTGGCGGCTATCAATCTGGTCTCCAAGAAAGAGGATCAGTTCGGTAAGGCTATGATCTTCCCGGCCATGGTTGAGACTTACGCCATCCTTGCTCTTCTGATCTCTATCCTTGCGATCTTCGGCATTAAATAATCTGTCGGAACTGATCGGAGAGAGGTTAAGAAAGGAAGGAAGCGTATGTCAGGACTTGACAAAATCATTCAGGATATCAAGGCACAGGCTGATGCCAAAGCCGGAGAACTGCTCGCTGCAGCCAAGGAGAAGGCGGATGCTGTGATCGCCGAGGCACAGAAAGATGCCGATAAGCAAATGGCGGACGCAGAAGAAAAAGCGAGACGCGACAGTGACCAGGTCATCGAGCGCGCACATTCATCCGCACAGCTGAGACAGCAGAAAATGATCCTGGAGAAGAAGCAGGAACTGATCGAGCAGGTGATGGACAAGGCGAAAGAGACCATCCGCGGTCTGTCTGATGAAGATTATTTCAGCATGATCGAAAAGATGGCTTCCCGCTTCAGTCTGTCCGAGCCCGGCGTGATCCGCTTCTCCAAGAAGGATCTGGACAGACTCCCTGCCGGCTTTGCAGATAAAATCCGGCAGGCGGTTGGCGGCGATGTCAAGGTGGCTGAGGAACCCGCCGATATCGACGGAGGTTTTGTGCTGGGTTACGGCGGCATCGAGGAGAACTGTTCGGTCGACGCGATGTTCCGCAGTGAGCATGAAGGTCTGCAGGACTGTGTGGCAGGTATCCTGTTTAAGGAAGAGGCATAGGAACGGGGGAACAGACAGTGTCGAATAAGACTTATATTGATGCGGTCACCCGTATCCATATCAAAGAAAACTATCTGCTGAGTGAGGATTTCCTGGAGCAGATGGTGCAGGCGGAGGACTATGATGCCGCGCTGTCGTTACTTGCAGAAAAGAACTGGGGGTGCGACGGAGACGGACAGCTGGTCAGCCGCGATATGAAAGACATTATCCAGTTCGAGCGTGACAGGGCCTGGTCGTTGATGCGAGAAGTCCTTCATGAAGACATCCGTGAGCTCGACATTTTTTTGATCCCGATCGATTATCACAATCTGAAGGCGGCGATCAAAGAGACGAGACTGAACCATGAGATGGAAGATATTTTCATGGATCAGGGAGCTTTTCCGGTAGAGATGGTCAGGGAAGCGGTTCAGACCAAAGAGTTCGACAAGCTTCCGGA
>OMSP01000167.1 GCA_900313775.1 uncultured Eubacteriales bacterium | reverse complement strand
CATCCGCCGCCTGTCTGTGTGATCATCACTGCAGTCCTGTCCAGATCATATTTGCCGGACAGCAGAGCTCCCATTATCTGCCCGACGACCATGATCGACGGATAGCAGGCATCGTTATTGACATAGCGCAGGCCTGTGTTGACGGCTTCATGTCCGTCATTGCCGAGGACCTCCATATGGTAGCCTTCCATGTCAAAGGCCGTCTGCAGCATTGTGAAATGGATCGGCGACATCTGGGGTGCCAGGATCGTATATCCGCGCATCGATTCGGTGAACTTGACTTTTTCAAACGCGCTCGAACGGATCGTGCGCTTCGATCCTTCCTTCTTCGCCTTCTGCTCACGCACACGAATGGCCGACAGCAGAGAGCGCACGCGGATGCGGGCGGCACCGAGGTTATTGACCTCGTCGATCTTTAAGGTCGTATAGATCTTGTCCGAGCCGGTCAGTATGTCGGAGACCTCGTCTGTTGTGACAGCGTCCAGACCGCAGCCGAAGGAATTGAGTTGGATCAGATCCAGGAAATCAGTCTTCTTGCCATACTCAGCGGCACGATAAAGCCTGGAATGATACATCCACTGGTCGACCACCAGAAGCGGTGCATCTACATTGGCCAGATGTGCGATCGAGTCTTCGGTCAGGACAGCCATATCGTACGAGTTCACGAGTTCCGGAATGCCGTGATGAACTTCGGGATCGAGATGATAGGGTCTTCCCGCGAGAACGATGCCGTGTTTGCCGGTCTTCTGCAGATCTGCGACGATCTCCTCGCCCCGCCTGCGGATGAAGGCGCGGGCATCCTCCAGCTCCTTCCAGGCAAGATTGAGTGCGCGGACGATCTCGGTCTCGGGGATAGCCATCTTATTGCCGATAAAGCGCATCAGTCCCCGCAAGATCGTGCTCCTGCTCTCGAAGGAGATAAAGGGATGCAGGAAACGCACCTGACCGGTAGATATCTCCTCCATATTGTTCTTGATATTCTCCGGGTAGGAGGTGACGATCGGGCAGTTGTAGTGATTCGTCGCATTATCATATTCGATCCGCTCATAGGGGATACAGGGATAGAAGATCGTCGAAACCCCCTGATCGATCAGCCATTTGACATGACCGTGGGCAAGCTTGGCAGGATAGCATTCCGATTCGCTCGGAATCGACTCGATACCCAATTCATAGATCTTGCGCGATGAAGGCGGAGAGAGGACGACTTTGAAGCCCAGCGTCGTGAAGAAGGTATGCCAGAACGGATAGTTTTCATAGAGATTGAGCACGCGGGGGATACCGATCCTGCCGCGGGTGGCCAGCGTGACCGGCAGTGACTCGTAGTCAAAATAGCGGTGGAGCTTTTCCTCGAACAGGTTCGGCTGTTTGCTCTTGCTCTTGTTTTTGCCCAGTCCCCGTTCGCAGCGGTTGCCTGTGATAAACCGGCGGCCGCCTGTGAAATGATTGATCGTAAGACGGCAGTTGTTGGAGCAGAGTCCGCAGCGTGCCATCGTCGTGTGATACTCCAGAGCTTCGATCTCTTCGATCGGCAGCATCGTCGTCGGTGCCGGCTCCTCAAGGTGCCGCTCTTTTGCTACAAGCGCCGCGCCGAAGGCTCCCATGATGCCGGCGATATCCGGACGGATCGCCTCACAGTCTGCGATCCTCTCAAAGCTGCGAAGCACAGCTTCGTTGTAGAAAGTGCCGCCCTGCAGCACGATATGCTCGCCGAGTGCATCGGCGCTGGTCACTTTGATGACCTTAAAAAGCGCATTTTTGATGACCGAATAAGCCAGGCCGGCGGAGATGTCCGCGACGGTCGCTCCTTCCTTTTGCGCCTGTTTGACCTTGGAATTCATAAAGACAGTACAGCGCGTACCCAGATCGATCGGATCATCGGCAAAGAGGGCTTCCCTGGCAAACTCCTGTACGGACACTCCCAGTGATTTGGCAAATGTCTCGATAAAGGAACCGCAGCCGGAGGAACAGGCCTCATTCAGCTGCACGGAATCCACGCTTTTGTTTTTGATCCGGATACATTTCATATCCTGACCGCCGATGTCCAGGATACAGTCGACATCGGGGTCAAAGAAGGAAGCCGCATAGTAATGAGCAATAGTTTCCACCTCACCGAAATCAAGCATCAGTGCGGCTTTGATCAGCGCCTCGCCATAGCCTGTGGAGCAGGTGCGCAGGATGTCGACTCCCTCCGGCAGGAGAGAGTAGATCTCCCGGATCGCTTTGATCGTCATACCGAGAGGATCACCCTCGTTGTTCGCGTAGAAAGAGTAGAGGAGCGTGCCATCCTCGGATATCAGAGCGGCTTTTGTAGTGGTCGAGCCGGCATCGATGCCCAGATAGGCTCCGCCGCTGTAAGATGACAGATCGCCCTTTTTGACGCAATGGGATGCGTGGCGCTCTTTGAAAGCCTCATACTCTTCATCAGAGGCGAAGAGCGGATCGAGCCTCGCCACCTCGTAGTCGAGCTTGACCTTGCGGTCGAGACGGTCTTTGATATCGTCCAGTGACAGGTCAAGATCGAGCTCTGACTCCAGTGCCGAACCGATCGCGGCAAACAGATGAGAGTGCGGAGGCACGATCGTATGTCTCTCGTCCAGTTTGAGTGTACGGATAAAGGCAGCGCGAAGCTCCGGCATAAAGTGGAGCGGACCGCCTAAGAAAGCGACATAGCCGCGGATCGGCTTGCCGCATGCCAGACCTGAGATCGTCTGATTGACGACCGCCTGAAAGATAGAGGCAGCAAGATCTTCCTTGGCTGCGCCCTCATTGATCAGCGGCTGGATGTCTGTCTTGGCGAACACGCCGCAGCGCGCAGCGATGTCATAGATCGCTTTATAATCGCGCGCATAATCATTGAGCCCGTCAGCGTCTGTCTTGAGAAGGGAAGCCATCTGGTCGATGAAAGAGCCCGTGCCGCCTGCACAGATGCCGTTCATCCGCTGCTCGACGGAACCGTTTTCAAAATAAATGATCTTGGCGTCTTCGCCGCCCAGCTCGATGGCCACATCGGTCTTAGAAGCATGTTCCTTGAGGGCGTGTGCGACAGCAACGACCTCCTGTGTGAAGGGGATTTCCATGGCAGATGCGAGCGCCAGCCCGCCGGAACCCGTGATGACCGGTGAGACATGGACGCGGCCTATGTTATCGATTGCTCTGTTAACAAGTGCGGAAAGCGCTTCCTGGATATTGGCCCTGTGACGCAGATAATCAGCGAACATGATCTGATCTTCGTCATCGAGGATCGCTATTTTTACGGTTGTCGATCCGATATCGATACCAAGACGATATACCTTCGACTGACTCATTTTATACACCTCTTAATTGTTTATTATTACTATTCAGATTTTAGGTCTTTCAACTGTATAAGTCAATTAAATGAAAAAAGAGTTTGGCAATGAGGCGGGGCCATGGTAAAATTAATTATCAGTAATTTCTTTGCCATTCTGACAACTGCACATATCGAGGAGGTAGTGCCATGATCTATACCGTGACATTCAATCCGGCCATCGACTATATAGTCTATATGGATGGTCTGGAGCTTGGCGAGACAAACCGCACCAAGAAGGAGGAGCACTACTTCGGCGGTAAGGGCATCAATGTATCCATTATCTTAAATGAATTAGGCGTTGAAACGGCCGCGATGGGATTCGTCAGCGGTTACAGCGGGCGCGCGCTCCAGGACGGGTTGCTGCGTCAGGGCATTAAGACGGCCTTTATCGAACTGCCGGAAGACGGCGGCGTCACCAGGATCAATGTAAAGATCAAAGACACACAGGCGGACGGAAGTCTCAAAGAGACGGAGATCAACGGTCAGGGTCCGAAGATCACCGATGCCGCTCTTGAGCAGCTGTTCGCCAGGATCAATGAGCTGACTGCGGACGATATGCTGATCGTATCCGGCTCGATCCCTTCATCCATGCCTGAGGATACTTACGAGCGAATCCTGTCAATGCTGGCAGATGGCGAAGGGACCCGGTTCCCGGTCGTCGTCGACGCGACCGGCGATCTGCTGTTAAACGTGCTCAAATATCATCCCTTCATGATCAAGCCGAACAACGATGAACTCGGCGAGATGCTCGGGACAAAGACCGAGACCACGGAGGAGATCATCGAGGGAGCTAAAAAACTGCGCGAGATGGGAGCCCGCAATGTGATCATCTCACGCGGCAAGGACGGGGCGGTCATGGTCACCGAGGACGACGAGGTGATCGTCATGGATCCGCTTCCGGGAAAACCCGTCAACACGGTTGGCGCGGGCGATTCGATGGTAGCCGGTTTTGTGACCGGATATATCCATACAGGGGACTATGAATATGCCATGAAACTTGGGTCAGCGGCCGGCTCGGCGACAGCCTGCTCGCCGGGGCTCGCAACCAAAGAGGAGATTGAAAGGAGAATACCGCAATGAAAATTAAAGACCTGCTCAAGCCTGAATCAATTGTGATCGGCGGCAAGGTGCAGAACAAGGACGAGGCGATCCACGCCCTGATCGATCTGCATGACGCGGCCGGCAATCTGTCGGACAAAGCAGTCTACACAGAAGGGATCTTCAAGCGCGAGAGCGAGAGCACGACCGCGATCGGCGAGGGTATCGCCATTCCCCACTGCAAGACTGACGCAGTGAAAAACCCGGGACTGACGGCCATGACCGTCCCCGAGGGAATCGACTATGATGCTCCGGACGGACAGCCGTCCAATCTGCTGTTCATGATCGCCGCTCCGATGGACGGAGATCTGCATCTGGATGTGTTGGCCAAGCTGATGACGCTTCTTATGGATCTGGATCTCAGAAAGCGTCTGCTTGATGCTAAGACCGGGGAGGAGTTCCTCGATGAGCTGAACAAGGCTGAGGCTGAGAAGTTCCCGGAGGAGGCCGAGGAGACTGCGGCAGCACCGGCTCCGGCAACGGACGGATACCGCGTGCTGGCTGTCACAGCCTGCCCGACGGGTATTGCTCATACCTATATGGCGGCGGAAGCTCTGAACCAGAAGGCCGAGGAGATGGGTATCTCCATCAAGGTCGAGACAAACGGTTCCGGCGGCGCCAAGAATGAGCTGACGGCGGAAGAGATCGCGGCAGCAGAGGCTATCATTATCGCCGCTGACAAACAGGTAGCGATGAATCGATTCGCCGGCAAGAAAGTATATAAAACCAAAGTGGCCGACGGCATCAACAAGCCGGAAGAACTGATCAATGCGGCACTCTCGGATAAATGCCCGGTCTATGAGGCGGACGGCAGTGCTGACGCGGCCGAGGAAGCGGTCGGCGATGAGAGTATCGGACGCAAGATCTATAAGGCGCTGATGAACGGCGTGTCCTATATGCTGCCCTTCGTTATCGGCGGCGGTATCATGATCGCTCTTGCCTTCCTGATCGACGGTCTGGCAGGCGTGCCGAAAGACGGCAACTTCGGTTCCTATACCGCAGCGGCAGCGTTCTTCAAGAGCGTTGGCGGCGTAGCCTTCGGATTCATGCTGCCTGTGCTGGCCGGCTTTATTGCGGAGAGTATCGCGGACCGTCCCGGCCTGGCCGTAGGATTTACCGGCGGTTCACTGGCAGCGATCGGCGCGACCTTTGCGGCCCCTGCAGGAGACGGTGCAGCTGTCTCCGGTTTCCTGGGCGCTCTGTTCGCCGGCTTCGTCGGCGGTCTTATCGTCAGACTGCTCAACAAGATCTTCGCGAAAGCGCCTGAATTTGTGCAGCGCATGATGCCGGTACTGATCATACCTCTTCTGGGCATCATCCTGATGGGCGTAGTGATGTGCGCGATCAACCCGATCATCGGCTGGCTCAACTCTGCACTGACTCACGGGCTGGAGTCCATGGGCAACTCATCAGCAGTCCTGCTCGGCGCGATCGTTGCAGGTATGATGGCTATCGATATGGGCGGCCCGTTCAACAAAGCAGCCTATGTCTTTGGTGTCGGTCTGCTGGCATCCGGCAACTACAGCGTCATGGCGGCTGTCATGGTCGGCGGCATGATCCCTCCGATCGCGATCGCCCTGTCCACTACCTTCTTCAAGAATCGCTGGACGGATAATGAGCGCAAGTCCGGACCGGTCAACTACATCATGGGCCTGTGCTTCATCACAGAGGGTGCGATCCCCTATGCTGCGGCTGATCCGCTGCGTGTCATCCCGTCCTGTATCGTCGGCTCGGCGTTCGGCGGCGCTCTGTCCATGGCCTTTAAATGTACACTGATGGCACCGCACGGCGGCATCTTCGTATTCCCGGTCGTCGGAAATGTCCTTGGCTATATCATCGCTCTGTTAGCCGGCTCTGTCGTAGGAATGCTGATGTTGGCGATCCTCAAGAAAAAACAGCCGACAGCCTGATATGGTATAATCAAGCTGCAAAAGGCAAGAAGGCATAAGCACTTACAATTTAGGAAGGAAATGCTATGGTATCAAAGACAGTGAAAGTAGTAAACTCTCAGGGATTCCACATGAGACCGGCGACGATGTTCGTCAACGAGATGATGAAATTTGACAGTGATATCAACCTGGTCTGCGGCGACAAAAAAGCCAACGCCAAGAGCCTGATGATGATCGTTGCGGCCGCATTTAAATGCGGCATGGAAGTCGATGTCCAGGCGGATGGCCCGGATGAGGAAGCCGCTCTTGCAAAAGCGGTGGAACTGATCGAGGACGGACTCGGAGAGGACTGATACGAGACTGGAGCCTGCACCGCGATGGCGGTGCGGGCTTTTTGAGTGGAGGTAAGATAAGATATGTTAAAAGGAATTGCGGCGTCTGAGGGTATCGGCATAGGTAAGGTCGTGACCATCAGGCAGCAGGAGATCACGTATGTACAGCGGACTGTAGCTGACGCACAAAAGGAAGTCGATGCGCTCCACAAGGGTATTGAAAAGTTCATGGCCAGGACAGAGAAACTGGCAGAGCAAATGGAACAGTCCGTCAATCCGAAGGAAGCGGAGATCATCCGCGGACATATGGCCATGCTCGCTGATCCGTTCATGGTCAGTCAGATGGACGATATGATTAAGAACGACAGTATGTGCGCCGAGGCAGCGGCAGAGTCTGTCCTCAACATGTTCAAGATGATGTTTGAGAGCGCGGAAGACGAGCTGACCAAGCAGCGCGCGACCGATGTCGAGGATGTCAAGACAAGACTCCTTAAGATCATGCTCGGTATTGAGGAGGCAGATCTGAAGACTCTACCTCCGAACACCGTGCTCGTGGTCAATGATCTGACTCCTTCCATGACTGCGGAGCTCAACAAGGACAATATTGCGGCAATCGTCACTGAGAGCGGCGGCATGACCTCACACTCGGCGATCCTTTCAAGGGCGCTTGAGATCCCGGCAGTGCTCTCTGTCCTTCATGCTACAGAGACATTAAAGGACAGCAGCACGGTCATCGTGGACGGAAGTACGGGGGAAGTCATAAACGAACCGACTGCCGATCAGATGGCAGAGTACGAAAAGAAGCGCGAGGCTTTCTTTGCAGAGAAGGAGCGGCTCAAGACTTATATCGGCAAGGAGACACTGACGGCGGACGGAGACAAGAGAGAAGTTTTCTGCAATATCGGTAATCCCAAAGATGGTATACAGGCCAAGCAGAGAGACGGTGAGGGAGT
>OMSP01000124.1 GCA_900313775.1 uncultured Eubacteriales bacterium | reverse complement strand
GGGAGATATCGGATTTGTCGGTGATTATAAAGAGAGGGCAGACCTTGTATTTCATGAGATATTCTCTGATCACATGCTGATGGTCGCTCCGGTCTCTTACGATCTGCCTGATGAGATATCCATGGAAGAAGCACTTCAGTATCCTTTTATATGGCGGGAATACGGCTCGGCAACGAGAGAGACTTTCGAAAAGACAGTAGAAGAACAGGGGTTTGGCAAGAAGGATTTCAAGGTCGTCGCCAATTTCAACGATCTCGACCCGTTGATCCGCGCGGTCGAGCAGGGACTGGGAGTCTCCCTGTTGTCGGAGCTGACTGTCGATCGTCTGGAGGCGGGAAAGGTCAAGACGGTCCGTATCCGGGGGTTCGACTTCGAGCGTCGGTTCTATATGGTGACATCCAAGTCTGCCGTCCTCACATCTGTCGCTGAAGACTTCATCAGCTATGTGGTGTCGCGCGGTGATACGGATGAGGACCGGTAAGACGTTTAGTGGAGGTTCCATCATCATTTATCTGTCAGGAGCAATCATCGGATTTATACTGGGCTTCATCATGAAGCGGAGCCGGTTCTGTATCACGGGTCTGGTACGTGATATCTATCTGCAGAAAAAGACCTATAACCTGGTCATCATCTGCGGTATCATCGCGGTACAGTCCGTGATCTATTATGCGATGGGACATGCAGGTCTGATCCGCATCCCATCGTATCTGCCGCCGTTCTCTCTGTTGGCGGTGGGCGCAGGAAGCCTTCTCTTTGGTTTCGGCGCGGTGCTGGCGAACGGATGTCTGTCAGCGACATTGGTAAAATGCGGAGACGGGCGTCTGATGGGATGGATCATCCTGGCCGTTTTCATGATCGTCGGGTATTTTATGTCCGCCGGCACGGGAAGGCATCTGACACGCTTTGTGAGATCGTTCTTTGTGGTTTCAGACGACCTCGTGCTGCGCCGCAGCATCCGGGCAGTCCCGCTGTGGGGAGCGATCTTCGTGATCGTCTGTGTCCTGATGTGGCGTCATGCCCGGACTCATCGCCCTGCCTTTCAGATGCCGGCGCGCTATACCGGCTTGAGGCATCTGCTCTGCGAGAAGATATGGACTCAGGAAGCCGCTGCCCTGTGCATCGGCATACTGGCCGGCGTAACCTATCTGGCCTGTGAGCCTTTCGGGAGAAGAAACAGCTTTTCGATAGCGACTCCGATACTCTCCTGGCTGTACACCCCGCTTAAACCGGTGGAGATCATCGGAGGATGCAACCCGTTTGACACGGTGATCGGCTGGGGCAGTTTCTTCGTTCTGGGAATCATCATCGGATCCTTTGTGACCGCCAAGATCAGCGGGGAGTTTACCGTAGTAAGACCGGCGAAGAGCATTGTGGTCAAAGGGATCATAGGTGGTGTGCTGATGGGGATCGGCGCTGTCTGGGGCCTCGGATGTTATATCTCAAACGGCCTGGTGGGAACAGCGCAGCTGTCCGTCAAGTCGTGGTATGCGCTGCTGTTTCTGATGCTCGGGAACTGGCTGGCGACACGGATCTTTATTGTACCTCAGATGAGAGATTGAAAGGAGGACATCGCTGCCGCGATGTAATGTGATATATGGCTGTTATCAAAGTGGACGCAAAAGGGGTCGACTGCCCGATACCGTTGGTGAAGTTCAAGAAAGGCGTCGATCAGGCGGGAGCTGATGATCTGGTGGAGATCGAGTTCACCTGTCCGGATACGACGATCTCGATCCCGGGATACTGTGAGAATCACGGACTGGAAGTTGTCTCGATGGAGAGACAGCCGGACAAGTGGGTGCTGACTGCGAAGAGGAAATAGCGGGAATCAGTAATCCCCGTACTCTACCTCGCCTTCCCAGTAATCCATGCCGTCGAATTCGTAGATATCGGTATAGCCCATGTCGCAGAGCTTTTCGGCGGCTATTTTGCTGACACCGCCGAACTGACAGTAGACGATGATCGTGGCGTCTTTGTCAGGGAGTTCTTTGATCTGTGCGCTGTTGTCGAGCGCAGAGATCTCAGGTTCAGGGATGCAGATCGCTCCCGGGATGTGATCGTGATTGTAGACATTTACCTCGCGTGT
>OMSP01000171.1 GCA_900313775.1 uncultured Eubacteriales bacterium | reverse complement strand
GTCGCGACGACCAACCGCAATTTTGTCGGCCGCATGGGCGATACGAAGAGCGAAGTCATTCTGGCCAATCCTGCAGTCGCGGCAGCGTCGGCTGTGGCCGGATGTGTGGCACTGCCCGGGGAGGTGATGGCATGATCAGCGGAAAAGTATGGAAATACGGAGACAATGTTGACACCGATGTCATCATCCCGGCGCGTTATCTGAACGACCCGGATCCTGCTGCGCTTGCGAGCCACTGCATGGAGGATATCGACGATACCTTTGCGGGATCGGTTCAGCAGGGAGACATCATGGTCGGCGGATGGAATTTCGGCTGCGGCTCCTCCAGGGAGCATGCTCCGATCTCGATCCAGGCGAGCGGCGTTGCGGTCGTGATCGCGGCTTCCTTTGCCAGGATCTTCTATCGCAACGCGATCAATATCGGGTTCCCGATCCTCGAATGCCCCGAGGCGGCTGCCGAGATCAACAAGGGCGACGAAGTCGTCGTCGATCTTGAGTCCGGCAGGATCGAGAACAAGACAAGCGGCAAGACCTATCAGGCTGCCCCGCAGCCGACATTTATCGGCAGCATGATCGAAGCGGGCGGTCTGCTCAAATATCTCAAGGGAAAGGTGGATGACTGACATGGAATACAAAGTTGCACTGATCCCGGGTGACGGCATTGGTCCGGAGATCATCGACGGGGCGGTCAAAGTCCTGGAGAAGATCGGCGGGATCTACGGTCACGATTTCCGCTTCACCTCGTATCTCGCGGGAGGCTGTGCGATCGATGCGACCGGCAAGCCCCTCCCGGAGGAGACTCTCGAGGGGTGTCTCGCGAGCGACAGCGTCATGCTGGGAGCGGTCGGCGGACCGAAGTGGGATACGCTCCCCGGAGACATCCGGCCGGAGAAGGCTCTGCTCGGCCTGCGCAAAGAGCTCGGGCTCTATACGAACCTGCGTCCCGCCAAGATCCAGCCGGCACTGGCCGATGCCTGTGTGTTGCGCAAGGATATCGCAGAGCGCGGATTTGACATCCTGATCGTCCGCGAACTGACCGGAGGGATCTATTTCGGTGAGCGCGGCAGAAGAGACAAGAACGGCGTCGAGGAAGCATACGATACCGAGAAATACGATGTGAACGAGATCGAGCGCGTGGCACGTGTGGCCTTTGAGTCGGCGAGAAAGCGCCGCGGCAAGGTGACGAGCATCGACAAGGCCAATGTCCTGGAGACCTCACGTCTGTGGAGAGAGACTGTACACAGAATCGGAGAAGAGTATCCGGATGTGGAGCTCGCTGACATGCTGGTCGACAATGCCGCGATGCAGCTCGTGCGCGACCCCTCGGCCTTTGATGTCGTCGTCACCTCAAATATGTTCGGAGATATCCTCTCGGACGAAGCTTCACAGGTGACAGGTTCGATCGGGCTGCTGGCATCAGCCTCTCTCGGCGCAACAACGCGCGGGATGTATGAGCCGATCCACGGTTCGGCGCCCGATATCGCGGGGACCGACAAGGCCAATCCGATCGCGACGATCCTGTCGGCAGCGATGATGCTTCGCTACAGCTTTGATCTGGGCGAGGAGGCCGACTGCATCGAGCGCGCGGTGGAAAAGGTCCTGCTTGACGGATGGCGGACATCAGATATCTGTGAGGCGGACCGCGCCGGCGAGGCGATCGGCTGCCGGGAGATGACAGAGAAGATTCTTGAGGCATTGGGGAGGTAAATGATGGCAGAAAACAAAAAACTGACACTGGATAAAGTCTATCAGGCCTCCTATGTACTCAAGGATGTGGCCCGCTGGACCGATCTGATTTACTCTCCGCATTTTTCCGGGGATAATCAGGTCTACTTCAAGACGGAGAACCTTCAGGTCACCGGTTCATTCAAGCTGCGCGGAGCGTATTTCAAGATCAGCCAGCTGACCGATGAGCAGAAGGCGGCCGGGATCATTGCCTGCAGCGCGGGCAATCACGCGCAGGGTGTGGCGCTCGGCGCGACTCATGCCGGAGTCAAGGCCATCGTCTGCATGCCGGACGGAGCGCCGATCAGCAAGGTGGAGGCGACCAAGGCGCTCGGCGCCGAGGTACAGCTGGTCAAGGGGACCTATGACGACGCTTACAACTATGCCGTCAAGCTCCAGGAGGAGACCGGCGCTACACTGATCCACCCGTTCAACGACCCGGAGGTCATGGCCGGTCAGGGCACGATCGGTCTGGAGATCCTCGATCAGCTCGACAAGGTCGACGCGATCGTGGTACCGGTCGGAGGCGGCGGACTGATCGCCGGACTGGCCTATGCGGTCAAGCAGCTGAAACCATCGGTCAAGGTCTACGGCGTGCAGGCCAAGGAAGCGGCCAGCATGGTCGAGAGCTATCGTCAGGACAAGCTGATCAATCTCGAGCGGGTATCGACATTCGCCGACGGCATCGCGGTCAAGAATCCGGGAGATCTGACCTTCTCGATCATCAACAAATATGTAGACGGCATGTATGAGGTCACCGAGGACGAGATCGCGGCGGCGATACTGAAGCTCATCGAGAAGCAGAAGCTGATCACCGAGGGAGCCGGCGCTGTGTCGGCGGCGGCCGTGATGTTCAACAAGATCCCGCTGAAGGGAAAGAATGTCGTCTGTCTGCTCTCGGGCGGCAATATCGACGTCAACATCCTTTCGAGGGTCATCACCCGCGGTCTGATCACGAGCGGAAGGCTTACGACCTTCGTCATCATGCTCGAGGACAAGCCCGGGCAGCTCGTAGAGGTCAGTCAGACTATCGCGGAGCACGGCGGCAATGTCGTATCGGTCCACTATGAGGGGTCGGACGCGAACATGGCCATATCCAGCTGCTTCCTGCGCTTAAATGTGGAAACCAAGGACTTTGAGCAGATCGATCAGATCAGCCGGGCCCTTCAGGATAAAGGATTTCAATTAGTAGAATAAAGCTTTGTGATGAAAGGAGACAATCATGAGCTATGAATTTCCAGTAACAAGAACTACGAACCCGAAGGAAAAGCCCGACCAGAGCGATCTGGGATTCGGACGCTATTTCACCGATCATATGTTCATCATGGACTATGACGAGGGTGAGGGATGGCATGACGGACGTATCGTCCCCTACGGACCGATCTCTCTGGATCCGGCCAGCTGTGTGCTGCACTATTCACAGATGATGTTCGAGGGTATGAAGGCTTACAAGTCCGCGGAAGGCAAGATCATGCTCTTCCGTCCGGAGATGAACGCCAAGCGTCTCAACCGCACCAACGAGCGCATGTGCATCCCGCCGATGGATGAGGAGCTTTTCCTCGAGGCGGTCAAAGCGATCGTGCTCTTTGAGGAGGACTGGATCCCGACACATCCGGGAACAGCTCTCTATATCCGTCCGTATATCATCTCCGACGAGATCAGCTTCTCAGTTGAGCCGTCCAAGCACTATCACTTCTACATCATCCTGACTCCGGTCGGAGCGTATTATGACATCAACCGCGGCGGCCTGACCGGCAGCCATATCTATGTCGAGGACGAGTACGTCCGCGCGGCAGTCGGCGGCACCGGATTCGTCAAATGCGGCGGCAACTATGCCGGCGGTATGCGCGCGACGGTCAATGCCCTTGCCAACGGATGCAAGGAAGTGCTCTGGCTGGATGCCAAGGAGAAGAAGTATGTCGAGGAAGTCGGTACGAGCAACGCCTTCTTCATGATCAACGGCGAAGTCATCACCGCGCCGCTGTCCGGCTCTATCCTTCCGGGCGTCACGCGCGATTCGACGATCCAGTTGCTCAAGAGCTGGGGCATCACCGTCAAAGAGGAGCGCCTGCTGATCGAAGACGTCAAGAAGGCCAGCGAGGACGGCACACTGGACGAAGTGTGGGCGACAGGTACGGCCTGCATCATCTCCCCGATCGGCGTCCTGCGCTATAAGGGCGAGGACATTGTGATCGGCGACGGCGGCGTCGGCGAAGTCAGCCAGAAACTGTACGATACTCTCTACGGTATTCAGACCGGAGCTCTGCCGGATCCCTTCGGCTGGACGGTCGTCATCAAAGAATAACTGATATATGAGAGGAGTGTCTGTCATGAAAAGATTTGGAGTGTGGGCAGTGATACTGGCACTGCTTGCGGGGGTGCTTACCGGCTGCGGATCAGACGGGACGGCGTCCAACAAGTATATCGAGATCAGTCAGTATGACGGTCTGAAGATCGATAAGGTCGACGATGCCGAGGTCACGGATGAGATGGTCGACGAGGAGATCGAGTCGACACTGGACGCCCTGGGAGAAAACAAGACCAAGGTACCTGACCGCCCGATCAAAAAAGGAGACAAGATCGTACTGGATTGCTCGGCCAAGGACAAGGACGGCAAGGTCATAAGCGGCACGGAGCTCAAGGACTATGAGCTGGAGATCGGTTCCAATGCATTTATCCCGGGATGGGAAGATGCCTGTATCGGACAGCCCTACGGCAAAGAGTTCACCTTTGACCTGAAATTCCCGGAGGGGTACGGCTCAGAGGAGATATCCGGCAAGAACGCGACCTGGACGGTCACGGCCAAGGGGCGGATCACCGGCAGGAAAAAAGCCAAGCTCACTGACAAGACGGTGCAAAAGATCTCCGAGACTTCCACGACCGTCAAGGAATACCGCGAGGAAGTCAAGAAGAATTTGACGGAAGAGCGGGAGCACTCCAACCGGTCGATCCTTGAGCAGGAAGTCTGGGATGCTCTGCTCAAGAAAACAAAGGTCAAAGAGTATCCGAAGGACAGACTGGAGGAGGTCCGGGACGAATATACTGACAGATACAAGGAGATGGCCAAGCAGTACAATATGTCCTACGAAGAGTTCCTCGCTCAGGGCGGAATGACCGAGAAGACCCTGAAAGAGGAGATCGACAAGCAGGTGAAAGAGGATCTCAAGCGCGAACTGGCCACGGAGCTCCTTCTGAAAGAACTGGACCTCGAACTGTCAGGTGACGATTACACCGAAAAGTACAAGGAACTGTCCAAGCTTTACGGTTACGGCGGTGACGGCGATCTGTTTGTCCAGGCCATCGGCGAGGACAAGGCTAAAGAGATCGCCGAGCAGGCCACGATCAGCGACTGGCTGATCGATCACGCCAAGCAGGTGGAATCTAAAAAAGATAAGGCTGCGGGGGATAGTCAGAAATAAGGGAGCAATGTATGAGACAGTATGATGTGATCATCATAGGAGCAGGACCGGGCGGTATCTTCACCGCCTATGAACTGATGCTCAAAAAGCCCGGATGTTCCATCGCTATCTTCGAGGCGGGGGGCAAGCTTTCCGACAGGAAATGTCCGATCGACGGCGATAAGATCAAGGAATGCGTCGGCTGTCCGACCTGTTCGATCATGAAAGGGTTCGGCGGCGCCGGAGCGTTTTCCGACGGCAAATACAATATCACCAATGATTTCGGCGGGACGCTCTACGAGCATATCGGCCGCGAGAAAGCGTTGGAGCTGATGCAGTATGTCGACGAGATCAACGTCTCCCACGGCGGCGAGAACACCAGGCTCTTTCAGCCGAGTGACGACGAGTTTAAGACGCGCTGTCTGCAGAACAGCCTGAAGCTTCTCGATGCATCGGTAAGACATCTCGGTACGGATATCAATTTCATCGTGCTCACCCGGCTCTTTGAGGAGATGAAGGAAAGGGTCGATTTCTATTTCAATACGAGTGTCGAGGAACTGGAAGCCGAAGACGGCATTTACACCGTGACCTATGAAGGCGGTCAGGCACAGGCACCGTACTGTGTGGTCTCCGTCGGGCGGAGCGGATCCAAGTGGATGGAGGAGACCTGCAAAAAGCTTGACATTGAGACCAAGTCCAACCGCGTCGATCTCGGTGTGCGGGTCGAGCTTCCGGCCGTCATTTTCCGGGAGATCACGGACAAGCTCTATGAGGGCAAGCTCGTCTACCGCACAAAGAAATTCGAGGATGCGGTCCGGACCTTCTGTATGAACCCGCACGGCATAGTCGTCCACGAGAATACGAACAGCATTGTGACAGTCAACGGTCACAGCTTTGAGGATCCTGAGAAATGGACCGACAATACGAATTTTGCGCTGTTGGTCGCCAAGCATTTTTCCGAACCGTTCAAGGACAGCAACGGATACGGCGAGAGCATCGCACGCCTTTCCAATATGCTCGGCGGAGGTGTGATCGTGCAGCGCTTCGGAGATCTGGAGCGCGGACGCCGCTCCACGCCCAAGCGCATCGAGAAAGGACTGGTGCGCCCGACTCTCACGGCGACTCCGGGAGACCTCTCTCTGGTATTGCCCAAACGGATATTAGACGGCGTGATCGAAATGATCTACGCGCTCGATAAGATCGCGCCGGGAACGGCCAACGACGATACGCTGCTCTACGGCGTCGAGGTCAAGTTTTACAACATGGAAGTGAAGCTCGACGAGAACCTGGAGACGAAATATAAAGGATTGTATATCATCGGCGACGGAAGCGGCGTGACACATTCGCTCTCGCACGCTTCCGCCAGCGGCGTATATGTCGCCCGCAGGATTGCTGAAAGCGAATAGAGTGCATGTTGCGCTGCATGAATCTTGCGCGACGATAAAGAAGATATAAGAGAAAGGAAACTGAGACTATGTACAAACCGGTATCGACAGATCTGTCCTTTGTGGATAGGG
>OMSP01000101.1 GCA_900313775.1 uncultured Eubacteriales bacterium | reverse complement strand
CATGATTTCTCAATATATTAAAATCATTCACACACCTTCTGATTATCTGAAAAGAAAGGACTGATTCCATATGAAAAACACAATGATCAAGGCAGCCGCTGCGGTACCGGCTTTAAGGGTTGCCGATCCCGCATACAATACGGATGAAATCATTCGGATCATGAATGAATACAGCGATTGCGGATTAATCGTCTTCCCAGAACTGTCAATCACCGCCTACACATGCGGCGATCTCTTCGGTCAGAAGGCGCTGCTTGATGAAGCGGAAGATCAGCTCTTCAGAATCGCGAAGGAAACGGAAAAACTGCCCGGTGTCTGCGCGGTGGTCGGGGTGCCGTTACGCTATAATAATGAACTTTACAACTGCGCGGTCTTTTTAAATGAGGGACAGATCAAGGCAGCCGTACCCAAAATCTATATTCCCAATTACAGTGAATTCTATGAGACCAGATGGTTCTCAAGCGGTCGCAAGATCAAGGGAAGAACCCTGAATATCAAAGGCATTGAGATTCCCTTCGGCTGGGATATCATCGGTTTCAGTGCAGAGAGCGGGGCGAAGATTGCGGCTGAGATCTGCGAAGACTTGTGGGTACCTGATACCCCGGGCACACATGCATGCAGCGCGGGAGCGAACATTGTCGTTAATCCTTCCGCCAGTGATGAAGTCATCGGCAAACAGGATTATCGCAGGACAATGGTCGCCTCCAAGAGTGCGTCATGCTATTGCGATTATATCTATGCTTCCGCCGGTGTATGCGAATCCTCAACCGATCTTGTCTTCGGAGGTCATACCCTGATCGCTGAAAACGGAAAGATTCTTTCCGATTCGATTTTTGACACACCGACTTATGTGAAAACGGCGGTGCTCGACCTTGAGACATGCATGTACAACCGCACTCACCAGAACACCTTTATCAATGCTGAGGTCAATGACTACCGTTTCGTTAATCTGAATGTGCAGGCGCTCGGCTCTTATGAGATCAATACAACGGCATTGAAAGAACTTCTCATCAAAGAGAATTATCCTATTCCTCGCAATCCGTTTGTGCCGGCGGACGATCAGGAAAGAGGCAGAAGATGTCGCAGGATTTTACAAATTCAGGCCCATGGCCTTGCCACAAGAGTGCGTGCGACGAATATCAAGACTCTGGTCATCGGTATATCAGGCGGCCTTGACAGCACGCTGGCACTAATTGTGTGCCATGAAGCAAAAAAGATCGTTCCCGATATCCGCATTATCGCATACACGATGCCTAATGAAGGCAATACCACCTCACTGACATATAACAATGCATGGAATCTGATGAAGGCACTGGCGGATGATATCCGTGAAGTGCCGATCGGTAAAAGCGTGAAGTCACATCTTGAAGACATCGGACACGGGACGGATTATCAGGGAGAAGGCGATATCACCTATGAAAATGCGCAGGCTCGCATGAGAACCTATATACTCATGGATGCGGCCAACATGGAAAACGGTCTTGTGGTCGGCACCGGTGATCTTTCCGAGCTGGCCCTTGGCTGGTGCACATACAACGGTGACCATATGTCCATGTATGGTGTCAACGCATCGGTTCCCAAAACACTGGTTAAGTACATCTGCCGCTCCTATGCGTATACATGCAATGATGACAATCTGAAAGGTATCCTTCTCAGCATTGTCGATACACCGATTTCACCGGAGCTGACTCCGAACAAGGATGGTCAGATTGCCCAGAAGACCGAAGAAAAGATTGGCAAATACGATCTCAATGACTTCTTCCTGTTCTATATGATGAGATATGGCTTTGAACCGGAGAAAATTATCGCTTTTGCATCAATCGCATTTGCGGAGGTGAAATTCGAAACCATCCGTGAAGCGCTGATCAGCTTCTACAGCCGCTTCTTCCACCAGCAGTTCAAACGCAGCTGTCTGCCAGATGGACCCAAGGTCGGTTCCGTCACACTTTCACCAAGAGGCGACTGGAGAATGCCGAGCGACGCAAGTGTCGCCCTTTGGCTGGAAAAAACAAAGAAAGCATCATAACTCACATATTGCAAAGAGAGGAATCCTTTTTTCCTAACAACTGTAGCGAATTTGATTGAAATGCGTCTGAAGTTTACCGGAATGATGGAAACAAAAATGACTGCAGGACTATTTACGGTCTTGCAGTCATTTGCAATGATAGCGTTCTTAATTCAGGTCGCCACCCTTATTCCATTCTCATCATATCCATCCACTAGTATAGCGTTCGCCAATTAACTGGACTTTGTTAACGGCAATGTATCTACGATTACTTCCTCAGATACATCTATATCATCGAGGTTGTACTTCCAATGAAAGACTACCGGCTCCTCATTTGCCTCTTCAAAGTACAGATATATGCGATCTTTCAGTTCCTCTTTAGATTTGACGCGTATACCTCGAAGCATCTGCCGGGTCATTTTACTGAAAAATCCTTCGATCATGTTCAGCCATGAACCATGCTTCGGGGTAAACACAAATTCAAAACGCCCGGGAACCGATGCAAGATATCGCCTTGTCTCCTCGGAGGTATGAACCTTTAGATTGTCCAGTACCAGCCGGATCCTTTCTCCTTTGGGGTATTTGTTATCAAGTATCTTCAGAAATTCGATGTAATCTTTGCTGTTATGGGTATCGCTTACCAGTGGAATAGCTTCTCCTGTCTGCAAATCGATTCCCGCAAGGAGCGACAGCGTACCGAGCCTTTTGTATTCATAATCTCTGCTGACTGTGCTGTGGTTTTCATCAGGAAGCAGATCTTCCGATGTAGTCGCGATCGCCTGAATACCAGGCTTTTCATCATAGGAAAGCACATGAACGATTTCTTCGTCATTTTCCCACGGTATTAACTGACCGTTCTCATCGAACTGCATCGACAACTGCTTATACACAAGAAGAACGTTGTGCATCTTGCCGTCAAAGTCAGGATCACGGTTTTCACAATAATACTTGATCCGGAACGGTTTGATCTCGGCCTCATCAAGGATTGTATGGACAGTGCTCTTATGGATCGTTGAAAGCCTTATAAACCCGGCTGCTTCTGCATGCTTGTTGATATGAGACGTCAGTTTGGCATACGTCCAGGTCTCAGCGGCATAGCCGAAATCCTTCGGTTTCTGACAGGCGAGATTTATGATCCAGGCCTTTTCATCGTCCGTGATTTCGGCATTACGGCCGCGGCCGGGAGCGTCAAACAGAGCATTCTCAACGCCGCCTTCAGCATATTTGCTGAGGCAAAGCATCACACTTTTACGGTTGATACCGACTTTGTCGGCTATATCATCAATCGAACAGCCATCAGCTTTTAACAGCAGGATGCGTGCCCTGTTCACCGTCTGAGCCTGGATCGTTCGGGCGCGGGTCTGAGCTTCAAGGTACTCGCGCTCTTCGACAGTAAGGGTTATGACACTTGCTTTTCGTCCCATGGATCAATACCTCCATCTCTTGATGGAAATAGTGTACCATGAAAAGCAATTAGAGTCCAGTTATTTAAAAATCAAAATACCAGATAAGTCCCTGGATTCTTATCATGGTAACTGGCATCTATACTTTGTTCACAGAGACTACTCGTCTGACATCCTTGGATTGGCAGATATAGGAACCGGAAAAGCTGAATATGATGAGGGGATCGTATATGAATTGTCCGATGAGAAGTTCATTTTCAACCTTATGAATTTTGAACGTGACTTGCCAAAGTAAATTCCGTATGCAAGATTAAATTCCACACCCCATTAAAAAGTCGAAAAAATAAAGCCGTAGGGGTTT
>OMSP01000159.1 GCA_900313775.1 uncultured Eubacteriales bacterium | reverse complement strand
AATTATTATAACACTGCGCCAAGACACAGGCAATCATACCTATAGTGTGATCGTGACATCCTGCAGGAATCGCTGCAGGCCCGGCACGGCTTCGGAGACATCCCCCAGATTGGTGTCTCCTATGGCGATCAGCTTGTTCTTTCCGTGGTAATCACTGCCGGCAGTGACATACAGATCATATCGGTCCGCCAGATAAAGCATCTCTTCTTGGAGCTTCTCCGTGAATCCTGAATAATAGGCTTCGACCCCCTGAAGACCAAAACCTATCAGCCGCTCAAGGCGCTCCTCCATCTGGCCCCCCACGATGATCTGATCTCCGTTTCCGTATGAAGGATGCGCAAGCACCGTAATGCCTCCGGCGTTAAGGATCCCTTCGATCGCATCCTCCGGTCTCACATATTCACTTTCAAATTGGACATTATTGATATAATTAAAGATCGCATCTTCTTTTGTGGCCGCGTAACCGTATTTAACCATGAGATTGCCCAGATGCGGTTTGCCGGGATTATTGAGCGCCAGCAGCGCCTCTACCTCATCCGCCGGAAAGTCGATCTGGTACTCACTCTTTAAAAAGTCCAGCCTCGCTATGCATTTGCGCATACGGTAGTTATGTCCCTCATGCACGACCTGTTCTATCGACTCGGACTCGGGATCATATCCGTAACCAAGAATATGATACTGTCCCTCCTCATCCTTACAGGAAAATTCTACTCCGGACAGGAAGTGCGGATTACCGACCTTCCATACTTCCCTCATAGTTTCGCAGCTTTTGATCGCATCGTGATCCGTGATCGAAAAAAGTCCGATCTCAGCTCTTTTCACGTGCGCAAGAATCTCCGACGGTGTATCGGAGCCGTCGGAGATCACTGAATGTAAATGAAGATCTATTTTTAAGCTGTTTCCCATTTTTTCGTTAATGTCAAGATGTTCTTACCGTCTTTATTCTCATACGACATATCATCCATCGTATTTTTGACCATGAAGATCCCCAGTCCTCCGATCTGCCTCTCTTCAGCAGGGAGCGTGACGTCGGGATCCTCTCTTGCAAGGGGATCATAGGGTATACCACTGTCGATAAAAGTGATCTCTGCCTCTCCCTCCTGCGCCTCCACGCGGATCGTTACTTTCCCTTTTCCGGGATCATAAGCGTAATTGGCGATATTGATAAAGATCTCCTCCACGGCAACATCGATCTGCATCTTTTCTTTCATCGGGCAGTCCACCGACTCCAGATGCTCGTCGATAAACGCCATGGCCCGGGGAAGATTATCCTTTGTAGCTTCCATATCGACGGCACAACAGGTAAATACAAGGCTGTCATACTGATCCAGCAGCTTCAGCAGCTCATCCGTCCAGAAACCGATCCGTGCTCTTCCCTCTTCGTTCTCAAGCCCCCTGCGTCGAATCAGACGACGGATCAGACGGGTATAGCCGACTATACGGGCCTTGTCTTCGACCTCACGGATAAATTCCTCGTCATCCGTACCGAGATAAGCCTGCAGGGTCTTTCTCCAGAAAACAGTGGATGTCTCAAAGTCGAACCCCTGGAACTTCTTTACGATCTCGTGATCCAGTTCGGAAAAACCGATAAACGCATTGAACATGGAGGCCAGTTCAAATACCGGATGCCCCACTGCCAGCGTATCCATATCGATCAGAAGGACCTCATCTCCCTGAATCTCCAGATTCTTGGTGTGATAATCCCCGTGGAGCATATGGTTGTCCTTGGGAACAGCGCACATGAGAGCTACAAGTTTCTTTGCGGACTCCGCAGGCAGATAGTCACGCAAATACTCGGCCCAGCCGATCGCGATCTGCCTCATGTCCGGTAACTCTCCCTCCGGTACGATAGTGCCGTGGATGAGTTTGAGCATATCCACATACTCTTTGACACACCAGTCCATCTTATCCGGTTCAGTGGCCAGGATCTTGGAAAATGAACGGGCGTTGAGCAGTTCAAAGACCGATCCGTAGCTGTCTCCCACACGTACCACATCATAGGAGATGGCGGTCGGAATACCGAGAACCAACGCCAGTCGGGCGACCTCGCGCTCATGTTGTATCTCTTCCAATGCGTCAGCGTTGTTGTAGACCTTGACCACATTGTCCTGATCGATCCGGTAGATCGTACCGTTGGCACCTCGGCCGATCTCTTCGCAACCCTCAACGGAGACGACCCGGTAAGCCTTCTCGACATTCATCATCTGCGTGAAACCTGTCATTTCGAAGACTTCATAGACCTCCGGATTCACGCCTGTGATCGACAGATTCGGGTTGGTCTTTTTCAGATGAAGAAGAACGCGCAGACCTGCACTGGAAATATACTCGAGCTTATCGGCCTTGATCCGCACCGAAGCGTTGCTTTTTCCCTCAACCTGGGACAGCAGTTTCTCTTCCACCGCGGACGCGTTGTTTGAATCGATCCTTCCCTCCAGATCGATGGTGATCAGATTGTCACTGCCTGCATCCGGCATAGTTATTCTCCTTAAGACTCGATCGTCAGGATGTCTGAAAAACCTGTCACCTCAAAGATATCGTTGATCTCGTCGCGCACATTGATAACTTTCATGCTTCCCTGCTGATTCATGATCTTCTGCGCTGACAGGAGGACGCGCAGACCGGCTGAAGAGATATACTCCAGCTTTCCGAAATCCAGCGTCAATTCCTTGGCGTCGTTGATGGACTCGTTGAGCGCGCTCTCAAGATCCGGAGCGGTCGTCGTGTCCAAACGTCCTTCCAACGCAATCTGCAGAGCATCGTTGTCAAATGTTTTGGTGATGTTCAACATCGTGTACTCCTTTCAGACTTCAATAAACTTCATACACCTTTATAATAAGTTTTTCCTGCTGAAATGTCCAGTCAAAGCTATGGTGATAAGAAGGAGACCCGCACCTGCAAGCCATCCTCCGAGCACGTCACAGGGATAATGCACTCCCAGATAGATCCGTGAGAGACCGATGGACACGGCGAGGACGGCACAGATAACGGCCAGCCACCTCCACTTCTTACCCAGCTTCCACAGATTCCACGCGAGGAATCCGTAGACTGCTATCGCAGTCAGCGCATGCCCGCTCGGAAACGACCAACTGCCTTCTTTCACCAAATGGTAGATCCTGTCAGGTCTCGGCCGTCCGATCAGCATCTTGACAACTGCGCGGAGCATGTTTGTCGCGATGGCCAGCGCCGATACAGGGATCCCCCACGGCTTCCTGGTCGCCGGAAAAGCAACCAGAACGACACAAATCGCCGTAATGACCTTCCAGCTCCCCAGCCATGTCAGTGTTCTGATCAGACCGGTAAGCCATGTTGTCCGCACACTGTAAAACTGCTGCGCCAGGCGTTCGTCCAAAGACTGTGTCCGGCCTGCGCTCACACATACCGTTAACAGGGCAAACAATACCAGACATACAACGCCTGCTGTCAAAAAGATACCGGGGCCTCCCCCGGTATCTGTCGAACGTCTTTGCATTTTATTCTCCGAGGTAGGCTTTTCGAACTTCTTCGTTGTCCATCAGTTCTGAAGCCGGCCCTTCCAGTGTGATCCTTCCGGTCTCCAGAACATAAGCGCGGGTCGCGATGGAAAGCGCCATTTGAGCATTCTGCTCTACGAGAAGAATGGTCGTTCCTGCCTTGTTGAGTCTGTGGATGATCTCAAAAATCTGGTCTACCAGGATCGGAGCCAGACCCATCGAAGGCTCATCGAGCATCAACAGCCTGGGGTCAGACATCAGCCCTCTTCCCATCGCCAGCATCTGCTGTTCACCTCCTGAGAGGGTACCGGCTATCTGTTTTGCTCTCTCCTTCAGCCTGGGGAACTGCTCGTATACATATTCAAGGTTCTGGTCGATCCTTTCAGGCTTAGTGGTAAACGCCCCCATCTGCAGATTGTCTTCCACCGTCAGCCCCGCAAAGATACGTCTTCCCTCGGGCACATGCGAGATACCCTTGGATACGATCTTATGTGCAGGTGTCCTCGCAATTGAACTGTCCAGGAATTCAATATCTCCTGTCTTGCTCCTCAACAACCCTGATATGGTATGCAGAGTAGTAGACTTTCCGGCGCCGTTTGCGCCTATGAGCGTCACGATCTCGCCTTTGTTGACGTCGAAGGAGATGCCCTTGATGGCATGGATCGCACCGTAATATACATTGATATTCTTAACGGTCAGTACCGAACCCATTATTTCTCCTCCTTTCTGTCGCTTCCCTCGTCAGGTTTTGTAGGAACCTTGGATTTTACAGTTCCGATCTTATATGCCGCTTCAATATCCTTGGCCTCTTCCGCCTCTTCCTCGTCCATCTTGCCTCTGCTCTTACCGAGATAAGCCTCGATGACCTTAGGATTGCTCTGGATCTCGGAAGGCGTCCCCTTGGCAATGGTCTTACCATAGTTTAATACCGCAATACCCTCGCAGACACCCATGACAAGACTCATATCATGTTCTATCAGGAGGATCGCGATCTCAAATCTGTCTCTGATATCTCTGATCGTATTCATCAGATCGGCAGTTTCAGACGGGTTCATTCCTGCAGCAGGCTCATCGAGCAAAAGCAGCCTCGGTTTAGTAGCCAAAGCCCGCATGATCTCGAGTCTCCGCTGCGCACCGTAGGGCAGAGATCCGGCTTTGTAATCCGCCCTTTTTGTCATACCGAAGATCTTGAGGTATTTCATCGCTTCCTCATGAATGCGCTCCTCTTCCCTGCGGTATCTGGGAGTGTGCAGCATTCCGTCGATCAGATTGTAATCTGTCGTATGATGCATGGCGACTTTGATGTTTTCTTCAACTGTCAGCTTGTCAAAGAGACGGATGTTCTGGAAAGTACGCGCCATTCCGGCTTTGTTGATATCAACCGTGTTCATCCCTTTCGTACTCTTGCCGTTGAAGAAGATCTCACCCCTCGTCGGTTCATACACTTTAGTGAGCATATTAAAGATGGTGGTCTTGCCGGCGCCGTTTGGTCCGATCAGTCCTCCTATCTCCCTGCGGCCTATCGCCATACTGAAATCATCGACTGCGGTGAGTCCGCCGAAATCGATACCCAGACCTTTCACTTCAAGAATAGGTGTTCTGTCCTTATCTCTTTCCTGAAGGAACGGTTCTGTTACTGCTTCCTGCTGATGCTCTTTGGCATCTACAAAAACAGCTCTGCCGCCTACATTGTCGTCGTAATAGATCTCCTGTCTGTTCTCATATCCGTGACCGGTATCGGTAGCCTCAACGTATTGTCTTTTGTCTGTCATTTACGCCGCCTCCTTTCCGGTCTTTTT
>OMSP01000181.1 GCA_900313775.1 uncultured Eubacteriales bacterium | reverse complement strand
TCAACTTTCGACTGGATCGCGTCCTCAACTTTCTGCTGGATGGTCTGCAGCTCCAAAAACTCTGCGACAGTGTCTTCATCACCGCTCGTGGCCTCTTTGGCTGTCCGGTTATTGTCCTTGACATACGCTTTGGCCGCCTTTTTGATCTTACTCTTCTCTTCATCGGTGAGCTTGATCTTGTAATCACCCATATGTTGTCTCTCAAGGATCAGCGTCTTGAGTGTATCGAGCGAATCACGCTTTAAGGTCTGCTCGTAAGTCTCCTCCTCCGTGGCATTTTGAGACCAGCTGTCCTCGGAAATGCCGTAGTAAGTCTCATAAGTCGCCTGCTGATAGCGGAGATAGAAATTGCCCAGTCCCAGACTGACTTTTTCACCGTCCACTTTCATCAGCGTTTTATCGGGATTGACATCCCCGCAGGCAGTCAGCAGAGACGCGGATAAAACTATGGCAAACCCTATTGTCAGCAGTTTTTTGAATGTCTTTGAAACCATTTTTCTCTCCTTTGCCTAATATCCGTCTAATTATACCTTTTTTTCGGTTGTCAGGCAAGTGTGCAGACCCCGATTTTCGCCGTTTATCTCAGGTTCCGGATGTCTGTAAGTATCCGTCTGACCAGCGCCAGGGCCGGCTCTTTTTTACCGGCTATAGGACCGCGTTTTTTGAAATACAGAAAATACGGAGGATCTTCCGTTTTAAAAGACAAATCTCCCCGGTAAGGCGCTAGCATCTCCGGGATCTTTCTCGGGTCGGATCTGGCCGTCCTGTGCATGACAAAACGCAGTTCATGAGGCTTTTGCTCGACTGAGACTACATCTGCTTCGTGGGCGAGGATCCTTAGAGACGCCACCTCGAATAACGGCTGCGATACGGCGGGCGGTTCCCCGTAACGATCGATCAGTTCGTCAAGCAGATCTTCCTTCTCCTCCTCGCTTGCCAACGCCGCTATACGGCGGTATACATCCAGCCTCTGGCTCTCGTCCGGGATATAAGATGCGGGGATCAAAGCATCTGCCTCCACATCGATCGTAGTCGTGAACTCCTCGGTCTTGTCTTCGCCCTTGAGACGTTTGACCGCACCTGCGAGCATCTGACAGTAGAGATCATATCCGACAGCCGCCATATGACCGCTCTGTGCCTCGCCCAGCATATTGCCGGCGCCGCGGATCTGAAGATCACGCATCGCTATGTGGATACCGCTTCCCAGCTCGGTAAACTGACGGATGGCTGTCAGCCGTTTATCGGCTTCCTCGGACATTTCCCTGTCCCTGCGGTATGTCAGAAACGCATAGGCACTTCTACCGGACCTGCCGACCCGGCCCCGCAGCTGATAGAGCTGTGAAAGCCCGAAGCGGTCTGCCTCCCTCACGATCAGAGTATTGACGTTCGGGATATCGAGACCCGTCTCGATGATCGTGGTGGTAACCAGGATATCGATCTGTCCTTCCACAAAGTCGACCATCAGCTGTTCAAGCTTGTTTTCTGTCATTTTACCGTGTGCAAAAGCGACGTTTGCCTCCGGCATCATCAGTCGTATCTTACCGGCTATATCAGCCAGATCACGCGCCCGGTTATGGACATAATAAACCTGTCCTCCGCGGGTCAGCTCACGCTTCATCGCCTCGCAGATCAGCTCTTCATCGTATTCCATCACATAGGTCTGTACAGGCGAGCGGCCCGCCGGAGCCTCCTCCAGTACTGACATGTCGCGAATGCCGACCAGAGACATATGCAGAGTTCGCGGGATAGGAGTCGCGGTCATCGTCAATACATCAACTTCCATACGCCATTTCTTGATGCGCTCCTTGGCCTGTACACCGAAGCGCTGCTCCTCATCGACAACGAGCAGACCCAGATCTTTGAAGGCCACATCTTTGCTGAGGAGCCGGTGTGTCCCTATCACCAGATCCAGCTGCCCGCTCGCCAGCTGACGCAGGATCTTCTTCTGCTCGGAAGGCGGTGTGAAACGGCATAACAGCGCGACACTCACCGGGAAATGTGAAAACCGCTGACGGAAGGTATTATAATGCTGCTGCGCGAGCACCGTCGTCGGCACGAGAACAGCGACCTGCTTGGAGTCCTGCACAGCCTTAAACGCCGCCCTAAGAGCTACCTCGGTCTTTCCGTATCCGACATCTCCGCAGATCAGACGGTCCATGATCTGATTACTCTCCATATCGCGCTTGACATCGCAGATAGCGTTCAGCTGATCCTCAGTCTCCTCATATGGGAAGAACCCCTCGAATTCTCTCTGCCACGGCGAATCCGGAGAAAAGGCAAAACCCGTCAGCGCCTGCCTGTCGGCGTACAGCTGTACCAGATCCTCGGCGATCTCTTCCACCGCCTTCTGAACGCGGCGCTTAGTCGCTGTCCATTCATTTGAACCAAGCTTGTTGAGACGCGGCCTCTTTCCCTCTCCTCCGCTGTATTTGCGTATGACATCCAGTCTTGTAGCCGGAATATAGAGATTGGCTTTGTCTGCATAGGAGATCTTGATGACCTCCTTGACGATACCGTCCTCCTCCATCCGTTCGATCCCGCGGTAAATACCGAGTCCGTGATTCTCATGCACCACGTAGTCCCCGCTCTTCAAATCATTTATATCGAGAACCGGTCCTTTGCGCTTCGGTCGTTTCTTTGGCGTACGATGCCCGAAGATATCACTTTCCGCAATAATCTCCCAGCCCAGCAGCGGATAGGCATAGCCGTTGTGAATATATCCTGTCGTGACAAACACCTCGCCGGGCTCCACCTCCCTCTCATCGGACGGATCATAATAGGCCGCCAATCCGTATTCGCGCAGATCAGCAGCAAGATGTCCGGCTCTCGCTTCAGAGGATGCGATCAGCACCGTGCGTGTATTCTCCTTGGCCAGACGTTTCAGGTCGGTGATCAGCATTTCAAAGCTCTTGTTATAGCTTGATACCGCCCGTGCCTCTACAGCAAATGATCCTGCCTGCCTGAGACCCTGCGTGCTGCGCGCAAGACCGGAGAGTGCGATCAGCGGATATTGAAGGCAGGCTGAGATTACCTGCCCGGGAGTAAACAGCTCAGTCCTATCCTGACCCTTTTCATCATCAAATACCGTCAATTCATATTCTTTGAGAACGCGCCCGGCATCCTCCGTCAGCCTTGTGGGCTCATCAAGGACGACCATATCCCGGGCGGGGTCCAGATAATCTAAAAACGAAGCAGACGCAGCAGATTCTCCGAGGATCGGATCGATCTCCAGTTCAGTGATCGTGTCAGTTGACCGCTGGGACTGCGGATCAAAATTTCGGATCGTATCGATCTCATCTCCCCACCACTCAATACGGCAGGGTCCTTCGGCGCCCAACGGCCAGACATCTGCAATACCTCCGCGCACCGCATATTCGCCGACTGCCTCAACCAGCGGAGCCCGGCGATATCCGGCTCTGAACAGTTGATCTGTCAAGTCTTCCATGGACGGTGTACAGCATTCATGTGATGCCGCGGCAGATACGGATCGCGTATCCAAACAGATCCTGTGCTTTTTGAATAAAGACGGCTCCGGCACTGCTTCCATCAGCGCCGTCATCGTCATGACAAAAAACACCGGCCTGCTTCGATCAGCCGGCTCGGCAGCCATATTTAGCACGACAGCCCGCGCCTGCTCTATCTCCAGACTGCGGGCGTCAGCTCTGTTGTATAAATACTGGATCTCAGGAAAAACATGCGCTTCTCCCCCCAGCGCTTCTATCTCCTGCGCAATGATACGGGCCTCGTCTTCACGAGAAACGGCGATGACAACCGCTCGCTTGTCATCGCCCAGTCCCATCGTAAGATGTGTTTTCTGCGAACTCACGCACCCGGTGATGCGCACAGCGCCTACACCCGGTCCGCAGAGCTCTCTGATTGTCTCAAATTCCACCCATTGCGTGAGCGGTCTCAACAACGTCTTCGTCATTATCCTCTCCGGTTGTACCGGTTCATAGCCTCCTGCATATCCCCCTCAAGGATCAAAGGCATAACATCACAGACATGATCATAAGCCATATTCAAAGGGCCCTCGTCCGTCTTCGGGATCTTTCCGAGTACCCAGTCGATCAGATCTGCCTGAGGCGGAGGAGCGCCGAT
>OMSP01000158.1 GCA_900313775.1 uncultured Eubacteriales bacterium | reverse complement strand
GGTGTCGATCACAGCATTGGCCAGACGGAGATGCCCCTGCAGCACCGCCGTGTAGTAGATCTTCTCTTCCTCTGACAACGGGCCGAGCGCGATCGTACGCGTCACATCAGTTGTCCCCTGCGTGTATTGTCCGCCGACGTCCATCAGCAGAAAGCCGTGGTCCTCCAGCGCAGCCGAGTGTCCCTCTTCAGGCGTGTAGTGGACGATAGCCGCGTTCTCACCGCAGGCGGCAATCGTCGCGAAGCTCGGCTCAATATAGGTGACAAACTCCCGACGGATCTCCTCCAGCGCGCAGGCGACATCCCACTCGCTCCGGCCTGTGAACTCACCCTGTTTGATCCTGTAGATGAGTCTTGTCAGCGCCAGTCCGTCCAGCAGATGAGCCTTTTTTATCATATTCAGCTGAATATCGTTTTTGCAGGTCTGCTGTGTGATATCAGAATTGACGACAGATACTACAGACCAGTTCAATGAGCATACGATACGGTGATTGACTGCCTCCGCATCGAGTGCCGTGCGTCCGGAAAGCATTGTCACATCCCTCTCAAAGTCCTCATACGCGCCAACTGTTATCCCCAGATCTTTCAGCCGATCCGTGAATTCTGACGACAAAGAATCCGCCGTCTTTTTCTGCAGATACAGACATCCGCTATCCTGCCCCAAAATAAACCAGGCATAGAGTACGGGCGTATAGGCAATGTCATCGCCGCGCAGATCAAAGATCCAACCAATCGTATCCAAGGCCGTAACTATATAAAACTCCGCTCCGTAAGCGCCCGTCTTACGCCTAAGATCTCTGATGCGGCTCTCCAGGCTCGATCCGGTAACAGACTCCGGTAAAAGCCAGCCGGCTGATGCCCTGCGCGCCGGCCTGTCCGGCCAAATGCCGCGTCCCATGTCGTTCAAATCAATATCGGCCGGCTGCAGATCCGCAGCCATCTCAGAGATTAACCTTTCATAGGCCTCAAATCCCTTGTGACTGATCAGATCGTACGGCAAAGCCACCCGGCCGTCTTTTATATGCGCGAGTGCCAGCATCAATGCGTCCTGCCTTGTCGGCGCTTCATCACAACCCAGCTTGATCAGCCGGATACCCGTCCCGGCAAGTTCATTCTCCGCCTGAATATGATAACGACCGTCAACGATCAGATAAGGATCGCCGGCTGCATATACGACCAGTATCGCAGCCGATCCTGAAAAGCCTGTCAGATAAAAAATCCAGCGGTCACACTCCCCGATGTATTCCGATCCGTGAGGATCGCCCATCGGCAGTATGATCGCTGCATAATCATTGATCTTCAGATATCTTTTAAGAGAGGCCAGACGCTCCTGATAATCAGCCATTTCTGCCCTTTATTTCTCTAAGTCGTGCTCGTGTGCATACTTGCTTACCGCCTGCAGCACTCCTCCGCCGATCGCAAGCGCCTTATCGGAGATCGACCGGCAGTAGTCCACCTCACCGCGCGGATCCACATCACCTGATTTCATGCCCTCAGTGACTTGGACGCCGTCCTGCAGCATCCCGCGCACCACGCCCGCGATATTGGCATAAGTGACTACCTCCGCACCGTTTTCTGTCTTGACAACAGCCAGTTCCTCCCCGGCTTTTACGAGATCACCGATCTTGCGAAGTCCTTTGAACACTCCGTCCGCACCGGCACGGATAATGCGCTCGGAAGTAAACCCGGCAATATTGCCCGGCACACCGGTATCCGGCACCGGACTGCCCTCGCTGATGATCCTTCCGAGATAATGCCCGCGCTTAGTCTCGATCGCAAAATCGACATCCTCTTTTGCCGTAAATCCCGGTCCCATACCGAGCACCAGATCAGCGTCATCGATCTTTGTTCCGGTATTGTACTTCGCCAGAATGCCGTCCACCAGCACATCGGGCTTGAACCATGCCAGGCAAGATGTCCCGGGATCAGCAATGACCGCTATCTCACCGGCTGCGTGCGCAGCTTCGGTCCCCGCTTCATCGGTGACCAGCCGCCCTGTCACTCCCTCAACAGTCGCCTCCCCCTGATAAACAGCGGGAGAAAATGCGACCGTACGGCGCACGGTCGTCGGCACTGCGATATCTGTCATCAGTATTTTTTTGTAACCGGCCTGATACAGACGCCAGGCCACACCGGAAGCCAGATCTCCGGCTCCTCGAATCAGGATCTTCACTTATTGTCCCCTCCTGTCATATCGGCATTAAGCTCCGCGAAGATGCGTTCCATCTCCTTCTTGGCAAACGCCTGAACCGACTCATTGTATTCCTCATAGCTCTTTAAGTATTTTTTGCCAAATTCTGTGACGGTCGAATGACCTCCCTCAGCTCCGCCGCGTGAACGGATAATGACCTTGCACCCCATCTCGTTTTCCATACGGTTTAGGATCTTCCACGCCTTGCTGTAGGACAGTCCCATCTCGTTACAGGCATCGCGGACAGATCCGGTCTCACTGATGATCTTCAGCAACCGGTAAGGTCCCGGTCCGAAGAACATCTCCTCGCCGGCGATGCTGACCTGTATTTTCGGGTGAATCGTCTCTTTATTCATCTGGTATTCCTCATTTTCATTGATTTGTTTTCGGGAAATACTCCAATATTTATCTTACTGTCTCAGCTGTAAAATGTCAAAGAGCATTGACGCATTATCCGGCAGACATTAAAATGGGAAATAGCATAAAAGGAGGTTGTTTGTATGACTAATCGTTACTGGTTCTGGTGGATCCCGGGATGCCTCGCCTTCCCGTTTCTTGCGATCGGTCCGTCCACGGGATGGCCGGTCCTGATCTTTGCTCTTATCATGCTGATCCTGGTGCGCACTTGGGTCACCCGGACTTTTTACCGCGTAAACTATATCAATGCACAGATCGACAGGGGTGTGGTCTTCAGCAATAAAGCCACCTTCCTGGACCAGACGGTCTCAAGGCGCAAACGCATGGTCCTCAACTACGATAACGTCAAGGTCTATGCCGGATCGACTCAGAAGCTGTGCTTTACGATGATGATCCTTGTTCTTTTCGTAATTATCTACAGCAATTTCACATGGTTCAAGAATCCGACGATCAGTTACGGTATGTTCGCCTTCTTCACCAAATCAATGGTAAAGACCGGCGCAATCATCACTTCTATGGTTGCCGCAGTGCTTCTGATGCTCTCCTGCTTCTTCGCGTTCCTTAGCTGCCGCCACAGCGCGGGACAGCTCAAAGATGAGAACGCTCCTAAGAACCAGACGCCTGAAGAAGTCAAAGCAGAGAAAGAAGAGTCTATCGAGGCAGCCAGAGACAGCGCCAAGAAGTCAGGCGGTATGATAGCCAATCTGGCACATAAGACTGTCAGCGAGGAGTCTGAAAAACAGGCCTATAAGAAGGCTGAGCAGGCAGGCAAGAGCGGTTCTATCGCGGCTAAGGCACGCATCGATGTCAGCGATGACGGCAACCGCATGAGCCTTGATGAAAGGATCGAGGCTGAGCATCTCGCCAGAGAAGCCGAGAAGGTTGAGAAGGCTGAGGCTGAAGCAGCAAAGGCTGACGCTGAAGCGACTGAAGATTAACTGCTTTTCATTTGCATACTAAAAGAAACTGTACACTCTTCTGTGTACAGTTTCTTTTTATTCAACGTTCAGATATCAGTCACCTGCAGGCATCGGGATATGCATATGCTCGTAGGCCTGAGCCGTCGGGATACGACCGCGCGGCGTGCGTGAGATATAGCCCTCTTTGAGCAAATAGGGCTCGTAGACATCTTCTATCGTACCGGAGTCTTCGCCCAGCGAAGCCGCAAGTGTCTCCAACCCCACCGGTGAGCCGCCGAAAACTGTGATCATCGTGGACAGGATCCGCCTGTCGGTGGAATCAAGTCCCTTGTCATCCACATCCAAAAGCCCCAGCGCCTCTCTGGCTACATCGATCGTGACCCGGCCGTCATGGCGTACCTGGGCATAATCTCTCGCGCGCTTGAGCAGGCGGTTTGCCAGACGCGGTGTCCCGCGGGAACGGGCCGCCAGTTCTCCCGCCGCTTCATCGTCGAGTTCCACTTTCAGGACAGTTGCCGATCTGAGAAGGATCTCTTTCAATTCTCGCGGCGTATAAAATTCCATCCTTTGCAGCACACCGAAGCGATCGCGCAGCGGCGCTGTCAGCATACCGGCTCTGGTCGTTGCGCCGATCAGCGTAAAATGCGGAAGATCCAGACGGATCGAGCGAGAAGTCGCACCCTTTCCGATCAGGATATCGATCGCATAGTCTTCCATCGCGGGGTAGAGCACTTCCTCCACCTGTCTGGCCAGACGGTGGATCTCATCTACAAACAGGATATCTCCCGTCTGCAGGGAATTGAGGATCGCGGCCATCTCCCCCGGCTTCTCGATCGCCGGTCCGCTGGTCACGCGGAAATTAACGCCCATCTCATGGGCTATGATCCCGGCAAGCGTCGTCTTGCCGAGCCCGGGCGGCCCGTAGAAAAGCACATGATCAAGCGCCTCGCCGCGTTTCTTTGCGGCTTCGATCGTGACGATCAGCTTTTCCTTTGCCTTCTCCTGTCCGATATATTCATCCAGAGTCTGCGGACGCAGTCTGTTTTCGTAACTGACTTCCTGCTGTTCGCGTTCCCCTGTGACTATCCTTCTCTTCTCTGCCATAATGCTTCCCCTTACATAAGGTTAGTCAGCGCCATACGGATAAGCTCCTCGGCTCCCATCTCCCCGGCGCCGTCGATCGCGCGCACTGCATGCATCGCATCGGTCTTGCTGTAGCCCAATGCGACCAGCGCTTCGACAGCCTCTGACATCTCTGTATCTTCCGCCGGAATGCCCTGCTGCAGTCTGTCAAATCCCGCTGCCGCCAGCAACTCATCGCTGTCAAATTTATCTCTGAGCTCGAGGACGATCTTTTCCGCCGTCTTCTTTCCGATACCCGGTGTCTGTGAAATCGTCTTCGCGTCTCCCGACACAACGGCGAAATGCAATTCGCTCGCCGTCATCTGTGACAACAGGGACAGTGCGCCCTTGGGACCGATACCCGATACACCGATCACTTTCTTAAAGATCACCAGATCTTCTTTGTCCAGAAAACCAAACAGCTGCTGGTCATCTTCTTTCACCTGCATATAGGTATGGATCAGAACGTCTGACCCGATCGGGGGCAGCTGAGCCAAGTGCCTGGCCGGCATCAGTATCGCGTACCCGACGCCGCCCGCATCGACCACGGCAGTATCAGCAGTAATATCTGCCAGTTCTCCTCGAATAAACGCTATCATAAGCCTCTCCTGTGGCGTAAAACTGCTCTTTATGCTATAATCAAACCACTATATATAGTATCATAATCCACGCGAGGGGTCAAAATAAGATGAAGAAACTTGCCATTGTCTTTCCGCTGGTATTGATCGCATTGATCATCGGCGTTTTTCTGTTCAAAAAGGTGACTCCGTCTAATGACGGTCAGGATATTTCTATCAGCCGCAGCGGTTTTTATTTCGACACCGTCATCACGATCACTCTCTATGGTGAAACTGATGAGTCGCTGATCGATGACTGTTTTCAGCTGTGCGAACAGGAGGAAGCCCGGCTCAGCCACACAGTCGAAGACAGCGAGATCTGGAAGATCAATCACGCAGGCGGCAAACCGGTCGAGGTCAGCTATCAGACAGGTAACCTTATCCGGGAAGCTCTCTCCTACTCCGAGCTGACAGACGGACTGTTTGATATTTCTATAGCGGCAGTCAGCGATCTCTGGGATTTTGAAGATAAAAGCTCGGCACTTCCGGATCCAAACTCTGTCCGGGAGGCAGTCACACATGTCGATTACAGGAAGATAGATGTCTCTGAAAGCAGCGGCGATGAAGAATTCACCTACACTGTCAGACTGGATGACCCTGATATGCAGATCACGCTCGGCGGAATCGCCAAGGGCTATATAGCAGATGAACTCAAATCTCTGCTCGAGAGTAAAGGTGTAAAACACGCGCTGATCAACCTCGGCGGCAATGTGCTGGCTGTCGGGGGAAAGAAAGACGGATCTCCGTTTAAGGTCGGTATTCAGTACCCCTTTAAAAACGAAGGAGAGATCATCGCTGCAGCAGATGTCAAAGACAGATCTCTCGTCACCTCGGGTTCCTATGAGCGCTATGTCGAATCAGACGGGAAGATATGGCATCACATCCTCGATCCGAAGACCGGTTATGCCGTCGATAATGACCTGGTCTCCGTGACCATCTGCTGTGAATCATCGCTGCAGGCAGATGCGCTGAGCACTTCTGTCTTTCTGCTCGGTTTAGAGCGCGGCGCCAAACTCATAGAACAAACCGACGGCGTGAGCGCTCTTATCATCACTGATGATTATGAACTCCACACCGTCGGCGATTTTCCGCTTATTGATTAATGTCCTGATACCGAATAAGTCTTATGGCGCCTCTTTTTCCGATTCTTTGGCCTCCGCCTTGGCGGGGGCTTTTTTTACCGGTTTTTTGACTTCGGGCGCTGATCCGTCCTTGGTCATGCGAATGATCCTGCGAGGACAAGCCCTTGCACAGGCGCCGCAGCCGATGCATTTTTCCACATCTATATGAGCCAGATCGCTGTCAATGCTGATCGCATCGAATTTGCAGTTCTTCACGCAAAGACCGCAGCTGATGCAGCCGGCTTTGCATTCGGTCCGGACCTGTTTGCCCTTCTCGTGGTTGTTGCACTGGACCATCCATTTCTGATCGTAAGGCACCATCTCGATGATATGCTGCGGGCAGACCGCCACACATTTCTGACAGCCCTTACAGGCTTCGCGGTCGACCAGTGCGATCTCATCTACGATATGAATAGCGTCAAACGGACAGACTTCCACGCAGGAACCATAGCCCAGGCAGCCGAAATTGCAGGCCTTCGGGCCGTTGTTCTGGACATATTTCATCATCCGGCAGTCGCAAACACCATAGTAGCTGAAGCTCTCGTTGGCCTCATCGCCGGTGCCCGAGCATTTGACAAAAGCGACCATTTTGGTGCCGGCATCCGCTTCCACTCCCATGATGGCTCCGATGCGGGCTGCCACAGGTGCTCCTCCGACAGGACAAGCTCCGACTGGTGCCTCACCCTTGGCGATCGCAGCTGCCAGGCCCGAACATCCGGGATAACCGCATCCGCCGCAGTTATTGCCCGGCAGCGCATCCAGAACTGCCGCTTCCTTTTCATCTACTTCAACGGCAAACTTCTTTCCGGCAAGTCCGAGGAATAATCCGATGAAAATGCCTGTGCCGCCGACGACTACTGCCGCCAATAATACAGCTGTCATTGACATAGCCTATTCCTCCTTTCAAATAATGCCCGAAAAGCCGATGAAGGCGATAGCCATCAGACCTGATGTCACCAGGACGATAGCTGTACCCCGGAATGGCTTCGGAATATCGTTGTACTCGATCTTCTCGCGGATGCCGGCCATCAAAACCAAAGCAAGGGCGAAACCGATCGCCGTTGCGAATCCGTTGACCGTACCCGCAAGGATACCATAGTCATATTTGTCCACATTGTTGAGCGCCACGCCGAGCACGGCACAGTTGGTCGTGATCAGAGGCAGATATACGCCGAGCGCCCGGTACAGAGAGGGAACCGCCTTTTTGAGGAACATTTCCACAAACTGCACCATTGCTGCGATGACCAGGATGAAGACGATCGTCTCCAGATACTGGAAATGCAGCGGCACCAGTATGAACCGGTACAGCAGTTCCGCTACAAGCGAGGATATCGTGAGTACGAAGATGACCGCCGCACCCATACCGGCTGCCTGGTCTGTCCTCTTCGACACACCGACGAACGGGCAGATACCGAGGAACTGACTGAAGACGACATTGTTGACGATGGCTGCGCTTACTGCGATCAATAATAATTCTTTCATGCCTCGTCACCTCCGTTTCCCTGAGCATCTTTGACTCCCGCCTTGACTGTCTCCGCAAAGATCTGCTTACCGCAGCTGCCTTTACTTGCGCATCCGGCACAATCCGCCGGTTCACAGGTTGCGGGATCGTGAGCTGACTCTTCCGATGTCTTGACTTTCTTCGGGCGGGATAAGATCTTGGTCATGACCGCGATCAGGATCGCCAGCACGAAGAACGCTCCCGGCTGCAGTACGAAGATCGAGATCGGCACATAACTCTTGGGCATGATCTGTGCCCCGGCGATCGTACCGTTACCGAACAGCTCGCGGATCGCGCCGAGGATCGTCAGAGCGATCGTAAATCCGAGTCCCATACCGATACCGTCAAACATTGAAAGCCCTACCGAATGCTTGGAGGCATAGGCCTCCGCACGGCCCAGGATGATACAGTTGACGACGATCAGCGGAATATAGACTCCGAGCGACTGGCTCAATGCCGGGAAATACCCTTCCATAAGGAACTGTACGATCGTCACAAGCGATGCGATCACAACGATAAAGGCCGGTATACGCACCTCATCCGGAATGATCTTTCTGAGCAGTGATATCACGACATTGGAGAGTACCAGCACGACCAGCGTACACAGTCCCATTCCGAGACCATTGATGGCAGATGTCGTCGTGGCCAGTGTCGGACACATACCCAGCATCATGACTGTGGTCGGATTCTCTTTGATAAGTCCGTTATAGAGACGTTCTGAGTATTTATTCATGATACGCCTCCTTTCAAGATCTGGTTAAAATACGCCAGAGCCGCGTTGACGCCTCCTGTAACCGCCTTGGAGGTGATCGTCGCACCCGAGAGCGCTTCGATCTGTGAGTCGCCCTCAGCGCCTGTCTTGACGACCTCAAAGGCTTCGACAGCTTTGCCTGTATACTGCTTGGTAAAGCTTGCGTCATCGCGCGCGTTCATTCCCAGTCCGGGCGACTCCGCGATCGACAGGAATGACACGCCTGTCACTGAGCCTTCCGCATTGACGCCTACCGTAAACTGGATGTCGCCGCCGTAGCCTTCACTGTCCGTGACAGTAATGATATAACCGAGCGTCTCTCCGCCCTTCTTGGCTTCTACGACTTCGTCTATCACACATTTCCCGAACTGCGCCGCGACCTTATCCGCTTCCTTCTGATCGAAGTCGACGGCAGTAAAATCATCGGCGTCAGCAAAGACGGTCGTGTACGCCGCATTCTTCTGGTCTTCCTTTGCCTTGGCGATCGGCTGCAGAGTGATCTCATGCACCAGACCGAGGCAGAGTCCGGCAATGATCGTGATGGCGGCCAGAAGTCCTGTGTGTTTCAAGATGTTTTTCATGACTTCTTACCCCCTTTCCGATAGCCGAAAGCCCTGGGGATTGTATACTTCTCGATCAACGGAACGAACACATTGCTGATGATGATCGCATAGGACACACCTTCGGCAGATGAACCGAATATCCTGAACAGACCGGTCAGTACGCCGAGCATAACGCCGTAAATGATACGGCCCTTCGGCGTGATCGGCGAAGTGACATAGTCCGTCGCCATAAACCATGCGCCAAGCATAAGTCCACCGCCGCACAGCTGAGCTGTGATATAGGTCGGATCCAGTCCGTGCCCGCCAAAGATGACGATAAAGATCAAAAATGTCAGTATATAAAGTCCCGGGATCACGATGTCAATGACCTCAAACCAAAGCAGTATGATGGCACCGACGAGCAGAGCGATCGTTGAGGTCTCTCCGATGGTGCCAGACGTGAATCCGAGAAGCATGTCTCTGGTGTTGACAGCCTCGCCGGCTTTCAGGGCCGCGAGCGGTGTCGCCGCGGAGTCGCCGATCTGCGGGAAGTTCGTCATGATACTCGTAAACGAGATCAGCAGGAAACACCGTGCACCGAGCGCCGGGTTCATGAAGTTCTGTCCCAGACCGCCGAAGACCTGCTTGACGACAAGGATGGCAAAGACGCCGCCGAGCACTCCGACCCACCATGGTGCGGTGGACGGGAGGTTCAGACCGAGCAGAAGTCCGGTCAGGAGCGCAGATCCGTCACTGATCGTCACGGTCTTCTTCATAGCTCTCTGATAGATATACTCTGTCAGTACAGAAGATATGATCGTTGACAACAGGACAACGGCTGCCTTTGCCCCAAAATTATAGATACCAAAGATCGTCGTCGGAAGCAGGGCGATGATCACCAAATGCATCAGACGGCCTGTGGTCATCCTGGAACGGACATGGGGTGACGATGAAACATGAATCATATCATTCATTTATCAGCACCCCCTTCCTTTTTGGCTGCAGCTTCATCTGCCTGCTTTGCCTCCTTGGCTTTACGCTCACGGATCATCGCCATGACATCTTTCTTGTAGGAGGCGATATCCTGCTTGAGCGGCCGTTTAGCCGGGCAGGTATATGAACAGCATCCGCATTCGACACATTCCAGGCCGTGCCATTTTTCAAATTCTCCCGCCTGGCGATGTTCCGCAAAATCAGCCAGATATGAAGGCACGAGAAAACTCGGACACACATCTACGCAGCGTCCGCAATTGATGCAGGCACTCGCAGGACGCTCCGAAATGATGTCATGCACACGGCAGAGCAGACATGAGCTCGTCTTGGTGGTAGGTATATCAGTCGTGAACAAAGCGAATCCCATCATCGGTCCGCCGGATATGATCTTCTCCGGTTCCTCTTTGAATCCGCCGCAGATCTCGATCAGCTCACTCTGATTCATACCGATCGGGACCAGGAAGTTGCCCGGGTTTTTGATCGCGCGGCCGGTGACGGTCATGGATCGTTCCGTCACGGGGCGGCCGTTGTTCACGGCGTTATCGATCGCGATCAGTGTCTCGACATTGTCCACGATGCATCCTGCATCCGCCGGCAGCATCGTCGAATTGATCGTGCGCCCGGTCGTCGCATAGATCAGGGAACGCTCCGCTCCCTGCGGGTATTTGGTCTTTAAGGCAACGACTTCGATGCGCTGCATATTTCTGGTCAGTTCTTCGAGCTTTTCGATACAATCGCGTTTATTGTTCTCCACTGCGAGAATACCCTTGGCATTGTCAAATAGCTTGAGCACGACCTTAAGACCGGCGATCAGCTTCTCCGGATTCTCCAGCATGCGCCGGTAGTCCGTGGTGATATAGGGCTCGCATTCTGCACAATTGGCGATGATATACTCGATCTTATCCGGCTCCTTCGGTGAGAGCTTGACATGTGTCGGGAATCCGGCACCGCCCATGCCGACTACACCGGCGTCAGCGATCGTCTTGATGATCTCTTCCTTGGTCATCTCATCGATCGGCCTGACTTCAGGATAATCTACCTCTTCGTATTGACCGTCATTTTCAACGATGATGGCATCGCCTCTCGTGCCGATGGCATTGAATCGCTTTTCGATCCCCTTTACCGTGCCGGAGACGGAAGAAAACACCGGAGAAGAGACGAAACCGCCCGCCTCCGCGATCTTCTGCCCTTTGAGCACACGATCTCCGGCCGCTACCAACGGTTTGGCCGGCGCGCCGATGTGCTGGGAAAGCAGGAATGCCAGATCCCCCTTCGGGAGGACCGGCTTGATCGGCACATCTTTCGCCCAGTGTTTGCCATCCGGGGGATGTACGCCCCCTTTAAATGTGACAAGCCTCATTGCGATCTTCCTTTCTGCCTGCAGACTGTAAAATGCAAAAACGGAGCCACGGATACCCATGGCTCCATCCTTTTAAGACTTAGTTACACAACTGCATCTTTCATGAATCACTCTTCTGCCTTCTCCTCGGCAGGCTCCTCAGCTTTTTCTTCCTCTGCAGGTTCTTCAGCAGGAGCCTCTTCCTCGGCGGGAGCTTCCTCTGCAGCGGCCTCTTCCTCAGCGGGAGCTTCTTCTGCTGCGGCCTCCTCCTCAACGGGAGCTTCCTCTTCTGCCGGCGTCTCCTCTGCCGGAGCTTCTTCTGCAGCAGGAGCTTCCTCGACAGGAGCCGGTGCTTCCGCCGTCTCCTCTGCCGGTGCCTCAACAGGCGCTTCCGCTGTCTCTTCAGCCGGCGCCTCTTCAGGTTCCTCCTTCTTGATCGGCTTGAGATCGTTCTCCTTCTCAAGGGACTTCATACTCAGGCTGATCTTATGATCCGCGGCGTTCAGGTCGACGATCTTGACTGTAACTTCCTGTCCGAGTTCAAGCACATCAGACGGCTTCTCAATCCTCTCCTTGGAGATCTGAGAGACATGAAGCAAAGCGTCAACGCCCGGTGTCAGCTCAACGAAAGCGCCGAAGTCTGTCATTCGGGCGATCTTTCCTTTGACGATGCTGCCCGGTGTGAACTTCTCTTCCGCATCGATCCACGGATTGGTCTCCGGGAACTTCAGACTCAGAGCCACTTTGGTGTCCTTGATATCCTTGACCAGGACATCGAGCTCCTGTCCGACCTTGAACAGATCACGCGGGTTGTCCACGCGACCCCAGCTCATCTCTGAAATGTGAAGCAGACCGTCTGCTCCGCCCAGATCGATAAAAGCGCCGAAGTCTGTGATATTCTTGACTGTACCGCTGATGACATCGCCCACATTGAGCTTGGAGAAAAGCTCCTTCTGACGCTTCATCTTCTCCTCGACAAGCAGCTGTTTGCGGTTGCCGATGACGCGGTTGCGGCGCGGGTTGAACTCTGTGATGACAAACTGGATCTCCTGATCCTTATACTTGGTCAGGTCACGCTCATAGGTATCAGACACAAGACTGGCCGGGATAAACACCTTGGCCTCGTCGACCACGACACTCAATCCACCGCCAAGCACCTGAGTGACCTTAGCTGTCAGGACCTCTCCGGTCTCACAGGCTTCACGAAGCTTCTCATTGCCCTTCTCGGCCGCGAGACGCTTGTAGGTCAGAACCACCTGTCCGTCCCCGTCGTTGACTTTAAGGACCTTGACTGTCATCTTGTCACCGACATTCAGCACTTCTGTGAGATCGACATCGGAGTCGTTCGAATACTCGCGGCGCGTAAGCACACCATCGTACTTGTAGCCGATATTGAGGATCGCTTCCTCCGGCTTTACATCGATGATCTCGCCATCGACGACTTCCCCGTTGCGGACCTGCTTAAATGTTTCATCCAACATTTGTTCAAACAAAGTCTTTTCTTCTGACATAGTTTTGAACCTCCTCGATAATATAGTTCGGGGTGGATGCCCCCGCCGTAATACCAACTGTTTTCACGGACATTACCAGGTTCAAATCC